>JBBSLN010000238.1:0-4450 GCA_038255205.1 Flavobacteriales bacterium | reverse complement strand
TTCAACTTCGGGATATTCTTTTAAATCATCTGCAAGTTTGTTCCAGGCATTAAGCTTGTCCACTGTAAAAAGAGTAGAGTCATTGATACCAAGAACAATGAGATTGCCTTCTTCACCAAAGATTTTTAAGAATTCATTATATGTAACGTTGACTTCATTATCATCTGGTAAAAGATTTGCTTCGGTAAAGGCAAAGCGCATGTTTTTCCATTGAAAACTAAAAAAAAGAGTCATCAATAGGATGCCGATGAGTATGGCAATCCTGTTGCGCAAAATAAGCCTTGCAACAACTTCCCAAAAATCCTTTGAAAACAATTTAGACATACATCCTTAAAGTAGTGACAAAGGTAGGTAATTGGGTATGAACTTTGACTTCATTAAGATAGAATATTGTCTCTAAAGCGATAAGTTGAATGTAAACTTTACAGCTATGTTGTCTTCGAATGTAGGAAGGTGATAGCTTCCATAACGATAAGCAAAGCTCAATCCGAATGGAAATAAAAGCTTGTTGATTTCAAAACCCGCTTCTGAATATCCATTTCTCAAGGTTCCAAATTCAATATTCTGATGACGATCAATATCGTGCATGGTGCCAATTGCCATGCGGGAAATAAGAACCAACTGCGGTCGGTATTTCTCACTTATCCTAAAGGGCTTTATAAAATGTTTCACTTGCAGCGTTGCAAACCGATCCGAAAAGAATTCGTTGAAGTACATGGTTTCAAAGCTATTGATGCCTGCCACCGAAAACCGTTGTAAAACTGTTTCTTTATTGTTATTATTTGGATATGCATGATAAAGATGCGTCAATGGCGTTGTTCCAGTTGCAATGCCTGCTGACAATGTGGTTTCTGTGGAAGACTCTCCACCTAGATTTGCCTTGTGAAAAGTTCTAAAATCAGCCTTGAAGAAACTAAAATCGCTCTTTAATACGTCCTTAAAACTTTGTGAGACTTGTAATGTAAAATTGGGATAGCCTTCTTGTTCCACTTCAATGTCATCAACTGATTCAAAGGAATTGAATGGATTCCATTGTAAGGACACTTTAGCAATACTCATACGAAACTCTTGATATTCTTTGCCGTCCGCATTAAATATGTAATCATAAGTTGTGTACACATTGCTTCGCGATAGTTGCGTTTCGGAGAGAAGATAGGGGGTTACTCGGTGTTCCAACGAAATAGCCTTTGTAATATGATGATGGAATAAATTGATGTTTATCAAGCGAGGTTCAAAAAAGGAAAAGAAGCGTTTGTCCGTTAAAAAATTGGAGCTTCCCGTTTCCTGTAAATCATCAGTATAGGAAAGATTAACCCACGTTTCATTTTCGTCGGAAATTCTAAAACCACCAGTAATGTTAAACTTAAAATTGTGATCTTTGAAACCATAGACAACGTAACCATTCATGCGATAGGTCTCAGACAATTTTTCATTGGTCTGCCCTCCGAGCCCTGTCCTTAAACCTTCATATTGATTGAATTTAACGAGGTATCTTAAATCTATATCAAAATATTGCGTTGGAAAAAAACCGTTGCCTATTTGTTTGAAAAATTTACTTCGTTTAATGGAATCTTGCTCGACGACAGTAATCGTGTCTCCGACTTTTTGAGGAACTTGCGACTGCGCTGACCAAGTCAAAATAAAAAACAATAGAATCGCACAGTATCTTTGCATAAAATAATGGATATAAAAAATTGAAGAAAATAAAAGCGACAAAATCGTCGCTTGGAAATTATACTGTCATGATTTCTTTTTCTTTGACCTCTAAAACTTGGTCAACTTTAATAACGTATTTGTCAGTCATTTGTTGCACGTCGATTTCAGCATTTTTCTGTAAGTCTTCAGAAACATCTTCCAGTTTTTTGATTTCTGTATTTGCGTCTTTTCTGGCACTTCTGACGCCTATCTTGGCATCTTCAGCTTCAGCCTTTGCTTGTTTTGCTAGATCACGACGACGCTCTTCGGTCAAAGGTGGCACATTGATGATGATGATGTCACCATTGTTCATTGGATTAAATCCAAGATTGGCAATTTGAATTCCTCTTTCAATTTCTTGAAGCATGTTTTTCTCCCATGGTTGAACCGTTATGGTTCTTCCATCGGGTGTGTTCACATTGGCAACTTGGCTGATTGGTGTTTGAGAACCATAATAGTTGACCATTACACTACCTAGCATCGCAGGACTTGCTTTACCGGCTCTAATGTTTACAAATTGCTTTTCAAGATGCTTCATGGCAGCATCCATCGCTTCTTTAGTAGAATCTAATATAAATTGAATGTCTTCGTTCATTGTAATAAAAATTTAATCGTCCAATGGCTTTCAAAAAATGCGCCAAAATGAGTTATAAATTAACTTTTGTTCCTATTTTTTCTCCGGAAACCACTTTAAGTAGATTCCCTTTTTTGTTCATGTCGAATACGATTATCGGCAATTCATTTTCCTGGCTCAATGTAAATGCCGTCGTGTCCATCACTTTCAAACCTTTTCTGATGACATCATCAAATGTGATATGGTCAAATTTGATGGCAGTTGTGTCTTTTTCTGGGTCAGTGTTATAAATACCATCAACTCTTGTCCCTTTTAGAATAACGTCTGCTTCAATCTCTATAGCACGTAAAACAGCGGCCGAATCGGTGGTGAAATAAGGATTTCCTGTGCCTCCACCAAAAATAACCACACGTCCTTTTTCTAAATGACGCATCGCTTTTCGACGGATGAACGGTTCTGCAACTTGGTTGATATGAACTGCAGATTGCAAACGCGTTGGCACTCCAGCATCTTCAAGCGCACTTTGCAATGCCAGTCCGTTGATAACAGTCGCAAGCATTCCCATGTGGTCGCCTTGCACTCTGTCCATACCATTACTGGCTCCTGCAACACCTCTGAAAATATTTCCGCCTCCAATGACAATCGCAACCTCCACACCTTTTTCGGTAATGATTTTGATGTCTTCGGCGTATTCTGCCAAACGTTGCGGATCAATACCGTATTGACGTTCGCCCATGAGGGCTTCACCTGATAGTTTAAGGAGAATTCTTTTGTATTTCATTTTTGATTGAAAGTTTGACAAATATAATCAATATCTTTTTTTACAAAAGTGATTTTTTGAATATAAAAAAACCACTACACTTTTTAAGGACGTAATGGTTTTCAATATTTAAATGTAATTCCTGCATATATTTCGACAAGCTCAATATATCACGTAGGAAATTTGTTATCCTAAAGACACACGTTTAAAATCAGTCACTATAACATCGCCATAAGAAGCAACATATTTTGCAACGTTCATTTTTTCATCTTTGATGAAAGTTTGATCCAATAAACATTTTTCTTGATCTAAAGTTGTGTTGTCAGAAATGAAACGCTCCATTTTACCTGGAAGAATCCTATCCCAGATTTGCTCTGGTTTTCCTTCAGCTTTTAATTCTGCTTTTGCATCTGCCTCTGCGTTATCCATAATAGTCGGAGTCAATTGTGCCATAGAAATATATGAAGGTACGTTTTTAAGTGTTTTACCTAAACGTCCTAGCTCTTCATTATCTTTTTCAATCACAGCGATTCTTGCTTCTGTTTCTGACGCGATGAATGCAGGGTCAAAGTCTTTGTAAGACAATGTCGTAGCTCCCATCGATGCGATTTGCATGGCGACATCTTTAGACAATTCTTCAGCTTTATTAACTTTCGCAGAAAAACCTACAATCGCAGCAATCTTGTTGATATGAACATAAGAACCAACATAAGTTGCTTCTAATTTTTCAAAAGCATTCAAGTCGATTTTTTCACCAATCACGCCAGTTTGTTCAATCAATTTTTCAGCAACAGTCATGCCTCCAAAATCAGCTGCCAATACTTCTTCTTTAGAATTGCAGTTGATGGCGATATCTGCAATATCGTTTGCCAATGCAATAAAAGAGTCATTTTTACCTACGAAATCAGTTTCGCAACCTAAAACGATAGCGATACCTACAGTGTTGTCAGCATTTATTTTAGCAACAGCAGCACCTTCAGATGAGTCTCTGTCAGCTCTTTTTTCTGCTACTTTTTGACCTTTTTTACGTAATACGTCAATTGCTTTATCAAAATCTCCTTCAGCTTCTACTAATGCTTTTTTACAGTCCATCATTCCGGCTCCTGTAGCTTGTCTCAATTTGTTTACTTCTGCGGCTGTTATATTTACCATGGATTCTATATTTTTATAATTAATGATTATTTATTTGAGGGACTTGTGACGATATGACTTATGACGTGCGACTATTTTTCTTTCTCAAAAGTGAATGTCTCCAGTATATTTTTTAATTTACGATTTACGATTTACGATTTACGATTTACGTCTTACTTCTTACGTCTTCTGTCCCTTCAGTCTTACGTCATTTCAACATTCAGACTGAAAATTTTAAATTTAAAAAGTCGTTCAATTAATTTTCAACAAAGAAAAGAACTAAACGACTT
>JBBSLN010000237.1:0-4453 GCA_038255205.1 Flavobacteriales bacterium | reverse complement strand
GGAAATGCTGGACTTTTGCGGTAAACACAATATTGTATCCGACATCGAACTGATTGATATGAAAGATATCAACAAGGCATATGAAAGAGTTATAGATGCTGACGTAAAATATCGTTTTGTGATTGACATGGCATCTTTAAATAATTAAAAAAATAAATTATAATTGAAAGACCTCGTTTCATAGCACGAGGTCTTTTGTGTTTTTATAATAATCACTACTTTTGAATCTCTGTTTTTAGTATCTCAACACATGAAAAAATACACTATTGCCGTCATTCAATTAAACCTGAATGATATCGCCGAAAACAATCTTAAGAAATGCCTTGAATGGGTAAAAAAAGCTGCCAAGCAAGGCGCTGAAGTTATTTGCCTTCCAGAATTGTATAGCAGTCATTATTTCTGCCAAAGTGAAGATGTTGATAATTTTGCGCTTGCCGAACCTTTGTACAGTACATCATTTATTGCATTTAGCGAAGTTGCAAAAGAATTGGGCGTTGTGATAATCGTCCCTTTTTTTGAAAAACGGATGGCAGGTATATATCATAATAGTGCTTACATTATTGATACTGACGGAAGTGAGGCTGGACTTTATCGAAAGATGCACATACCAGATGATCCACACTTTTACGAAAAGTTCTACTTTACGCCTGGTGATTTAGGATTTAAAAATAATAAGACCAAAAAAGGAAATATTGGGACGCTTATCTGCTGGGACCAATGGTATCCGGAAGCAGCAAGACTTACCGCATTAAAAGGTGCGGAAGTATTGTTTTACCCAACTGCCATCGGTTGGCATCCACATGAGAAAGAACAATATGGAGTGAATCAATATGGTGCTTGGATGAACGTCATGAAGGGCCATGCAGTTGCCAATGGAATCTATGTTGCGGCTGCCAACAGGATAGGACTTGAACAATACCTTCCAAATACCGCTGGTATTCAGTTTTGGGGAGCATCTTTTATTGCTGGGCCTCAAGGAGAAATACTGGCACAGGCATCCCACGATAAAGAAGAGATTTTAATGGCAGAAGTCGATTTGGATTTGCAGGAAAACGTACGTCAAAACTGGCCTTTCTTCCGTGACCGACGTATTGATGCTTTTGCAGATCTAACGAAAAGAGCGATTGACCAATGAGACGCTTTCCAGCAGAATGGGAAGAGCAACAAGGTATCCTGCTATGTTTCCCGCATAATGGCAAGGATTGGCCTGGAAAATATGGAGCGATTCAATGGGCATTTGTTGAGTTTATAAAGAAGGTTGCAAACTACGAGACCGTCTATTTGGTAGTTGCCAATGAAACATTGAAAGAGAAAGTTAGTGAACTTCTTTTAATGGCAACCGTAAATCTGAAGCGAATTCATTTCATTGTACAAAAGACCAATCGAAGTTGGATGAGAGATTCTGGACCAATCATCGTTAAGAACGGCAATACGCGAGAAGCCTTAAACTTTAACTTTAATGGTTGGGCAAAATACACTAATTATCAGCTTGATAAGCACATTCCTAAAAAAGTAGCTAATACCTTAAAGATTCCAGTCACACAGGTTATGTACAAAGGCAAACCTGTTGTATTGGAAGGTGGCGCGTTGGAAGTCAATGGAAAAGGAACTTTAATTACATCTGAAGAATGTCTGCTGCATCCCACCATACAGATAAGGAATGAGAACTTCACAAAGGAGGACTATGAAGCTGTATTCTTGGAATATTTTGGTGTGACGAATGTCATCTGGGTTGGAGATGGGATTATCGGGGATGATACTCATGGGCATATTGATGACTTATGTCGTTTCGTCAATTCAAACACAATTGTTACCATTATTGAAGATAATCATTCGCACAAGAATTTTAAAGTTTTGCAAGATAATCTTGAACGTTTGAAAAACGCGACTTTGGAAGATGGAACTAAACCAAATATCATAACATTACCGATGCCAAGTGATATTGTATTCGATGGACTGACGCTTCCTGCGAGTTATGCAAATTTTCTTATCTTGAATAAATGCGTTTTGGTTCCAATCTTCAATGATTCCAATGACAGGATTGCGTTAAATATATTGTCAGACTGTTTTCCAGACAGAGACATAATCGGTATTAGTTGTATCGACCTCATTTGGGGTTTTGGTACTTTACATTGTTTAAGTCAGCAAATACCAAAATAAAATCATTTTTCAATTTTGATTTATTTTAGATGGTATATAATCTTTATCTTTGGTTGAAACCAACCAATCATTATTTCTATTTTGAAAACCGTCACTTACTATCTGTTTTCCATAGGTTTTTTAGTCACAACGTTTGGATTTTCACAGGAAACACCAAGTAGTGAACAGGCGCTTAAGCAATATGAGGCTATCAGTAAAACTATGGCCATTTCCTTTCCGGAAGATGATATGAAAACGTATTCTCGTGAATCGTTTTCTCAGAAAGCACTTGAAAAATATCTCTTACGACATTTTCAAAGAATGGATTTGTTGCCTTATATAGAAGGCCACCATGACTTAAAATTAAATAGTTTTCTTCATTCAGGTAATTGGTTTAAACAAATTGGATTGCCTAAAGAGTCTATCAATTATTATAAACAATTTTTTGATTATCACAAGAAAAACGAATCTAACTTAATCGATGCGGAAAAATACAATTATGTTAGTCTTATCAACTATTCCCATAGCATGCTTGCTGAGAATTATGTAAAACTTGGTTTGATGGATAGTGCTGCAGTCCAGCATAAAGTAAATATTGAATTTGCCAAACCTTATAAAACAATTTCTCTGCCCGCAGCGATCAATAATTATGGATTGTTTTTTTACTGGTACAAGAAAGATTTGGAATCAGCTAAAGTGCATTTCGACAAAGCATTTGAAATCACCTCACAACAATTTCCCATGCACTTCTTGTTGGGGAGTATCAGAGATAATATCGCTGATATATATATTGATCGAGGTGAGTTGGAAAAAGCGGAGACACTTTATAAAGACAATTTTGAATTCTATAAACACGCCATAAACGACGAGTTGAAAACTATAGATGTACCAAGACTGATAAGTGCAGGCTCACAGTTAGTTAGTACCAATTTAAAATTGGGGCATATAAGTGAAGCTGGAGAAAATATAAAAAAATTACAGGACATTGTAAACAATCCAACTAAAGGAGTTGGAGGCTTGCCTAAATCAAAACTAGAGTTTTTAAAGGCGAAAGAGTTGGTGTACATAAGTAATGGTCAGATATCGGAAGCTTATGAAATTGTAAAAAAATATGATAGACTTTCTGACAGTCTCATTACTGTTTCCAATTTAGTAGATAATAAATGGGACGATGTAATAAATAATATTGCTTTAGATCGTATTAAACTAAAATATGAAATCGATCAGATTAAAAAAGAAGCCAAAATAAAAAGTCAAAAATCCAAATTGTTGATATCGAGTTTAATTTCCTCCATATTCATTATTGTCTTGCTATTTATCATCTTTAGGAGACGTCAACATCTCATCAATGCCAAAAATAAGCAACTAATAATTGAGCAAAATTTAGAAAATAGCAACTTAAAAGTTCAGCAACTGAATTCTGAAATCAAATCAAAAGAACGTGATTTATCGGATTTCGCGATTAACCTGATTCAAAACCAGGAATGGGCTTCAGGTCTCGCCGCGAAAATGGAGGACTATAAAACTGCGGAAACATCTGATAAAAAGGAATTATTGAACGAATTAGAGCAGGTCATTAAAAACAAAATCACTTTCGATGAAGATACAAAGTTGTTTTTTAATCGTTTGGATAAGTTAAGTGATGCCTTTTACAGCCACTTAATGACGAACTATCTTAATTTAAGCAAAAACGAGATTCAATTGTGCTCACTAATCCGATTAAAGATGGATAGCCGCAGCATCTCCACCTTGCAAAATATCACCACAGCCTCTTTAAACACGAGCCGTTACAGACTTCGCAAAAAATTGCAGTTAGCCGACGATGTCAATCTTGATGATTTTATCCAAGGTCTTTAAATTAAGTATTCTTCTAAGTTGATTGCCGCCCAATAAGCGTATTTTCCATACCCGTCTATTAAATGTCTATTGACTGTCCATTGGTTGTCTATCTCTTTTTCAAGGTGTTACATGTTTTTAGCTGTAATTTGGTCAAATAATTATTGTGTTACAAGAATGTATTAAAATTAAAACCAATTCTCCCTTAGAATTGTTTAGCCAAAGAAAAAATAACAGTTAAAACCAAACACTCATGAAAACAATTGTACTCGGTCTAATTTTTGTAGGATTTACCAACCTAATGACTTCTCAAAATGAACTAGCGTATGTTAAGGTAACTATCGATGAACCTTCTAACTCTGTAAAAAATTCAATGATCAATTCTAACTATTACAAATCTTTAGATAGCAAGATTAGTTCAGTTAAGATTAGAAAATTTCAGAAATTGGTGGCAGACTATGACATAAAAGGTTCGGAT
>JBBSLN010000236.1:0-4464 GCA_038255205.1 Flavobacteriales bacterium | reverse complement strand
TCCTATCACTGATGAAAGAACTTTCGAATAAATATGGCGTCAATAAGCCTTTTAATGACGATGATTTAATTGAAGAAATCACAAAAATGACCTATCCGTCAGTTGGTAAATTTTTACAAACACATGTTGTAGGCACAACTCCAATTGATTACAATGAATTCTTCAAAAAAGCAGGCTTGGTATTGGCCGACGAGCAAGTGGAATCGACATTCATTCAAGGAAATAACGGATTTATCTTTGAGGCTGACCAAGAGAAAATGATTTTATTCTTTTCTGAAGCGATAAACGAAAATAGTTTTTGGGTTGAACAAGGCGCATTGCCAGGTGATATCATCAAGGAAATAAATGGTAAAACGTTCACTGTTGAAAATGCTCAAATGCTTCTAGGAGGCATGTATCAATGGAAATCAGGTCAAGACTTCGAGCTTATGGTAGAACGTGACGGTAAAGAAATTACGTTTAAGGGGGAATTAACACAGGCATATACTACTAAAAAGAGTTTAATGGAAGACGATAACGCCACTCAAAAGCAAATTGACTTGAGAAAGGCGTGGTTAAAAGAAAAGTTGAAAATATAACAATTTCTCATCTATTATTTAAAGCCTGACGGTGTTATTGTCAGGCTTTTTTTATCTTAATATGTAGTTTCAGGTAAATCGTCATTTAAGGTTTCCATAAATGCAATAAGATCATTTATTTCTTTATCAGAAAGATTCAAATTGTCAGAAGGTAAAGTTTGGTATCGTAAATCCAGACCCAAGCCAACACCTCCACCTTTATTGTAAAAATCTACAACTTCCCTTAAAGATTTATAAACCCCATTGTGCATATACGGACCAGTATTGGCGACGTTTCTCACAGTTGGAGTCTTGAAAAAGTGTTTTCTTACTTCTGTTTGATAGAGATCATATCTACCTAAATCCACATCAATAAAAACATTTAAAGTGTCCGTGGTTTTCGGTACACCGATAAGCTCCATTTCAGATTCTTTAAATGCTACGGGAACTGTTCCATTAAAAACGGGTGCAAAATGACAGGTCGCACACTTGGCCTTGCCCATGAACAAATTAAAACCGTTAATTTCCGGTTCGGTCAGGGAAGCTTCCTTACCATTGATGTTATTGTCAAATTTTGAATTAAAGAAGGATAAACTGCGTAGATAGGATGCAATTGCATTTCTTATATTCATATCCGTGGCACCTTCTTTGTAAATGGATTCAAATTTGTTTTTATAATTTTCACTGGCTTTAATAGTGGATTCTAAATTTTTCAAATCACTATGAAATTCATTCTCATTGGTAACAACTGAAACTATTTGACCTTCAAGGCTACCTGCACGGTTATCATAGAAAAATCCTTTTTGAAGGCCCACATACAATAGGGTGGGGCTATTTCTTGTGACACCTTTTGATATTTTTAAACCATCAGTATAAGATTTATTTGGATCATGGCAAGTGGCACAATTGATGGTTTTGGAATTGGACAATGCTGAATCGAAAAAAAGTTGTTCGCCCAATTCAATTCTATCGGTTTGATTTTCAGCCAAAGGGTCAGGCGCAAAAAAGTCCTGATTGAAGGCATCATTGGAGAATAAGGACTTGATATCATTGTTGAGCGCTTTCGTGAATGGAAATTCCGTGTTCCAATCTTGAGCAGTATTATTTATTAGTTCGAGCTGTTTGTGAGTAAATCGCTTTATAAATTCAAAACGGTTGAAAGAATTAAAATCAGTATTCAAATATGAATTTACATTTTTGATTTCAGTCAACCATTGTTGAAAAAGTTCCTTATTCTTAAACCGATGTTCATTGCTCTCCAACAGTTGCAAAATTGATTTGTAGCCAATCTGTGCTTCTTACAAGGAGCGTTCCAATACAGGGGAATCAAAACCGGTAATCCCTGTCAGGGCAATTCTTACCACTTGATCTCTAATCATCCATATTACATGGTAATCCTTGATATAATCCAATTGTGTGCTATTGGAAATCAGCAGAATCCGCTTGGAAATCAATCGCGCATTTTTTTTGATACTTTCTAAATTTGGTACCTCCTCATAAATGGATTCTTCCAAAACCTGAAAGCCATACGGTTCTTTTATTTTGATATCAGTCAGATCTTCTTCCTCTATTTTTAAAATGTTGGGTTGATTTAGAGATTTATAATTTTCCGAATCCACATACGACAAAACGGGTTCGGCCCATTTAAAGGCATCGCGAGCTTTCATGTTGTATGCTTTTACGTCTTTGATATTATCTGAAGTTTCGATACTATCAAGCCATTTTACAGCTTCAAGCAAATGAATTTTGTAGTTCTCTTCTAGCTGGTTCAAAGGCAATTCTAAAGCAGCATAAGATGTATCCTTTGAATTGCATCCAATTAATAATAGAGAAAAGAGGCCTATAAAAATATAAGCCTCTTTGATTGTCTTTATTGACATACTGTTTATCTTTTTAAACCTTTAACAACATACATCATACTTCCTTCATTGGAATCTGGTGATGGGTTGGCAGTTGGGTCTGTAAAAGAAGACCCATCATTTGGAATCCAACCGTGGTTTTGAGTAATCAAAAGAAATGTTCTATCGATTGCCAATTCATCGGAAATATCGATCATACCAGTGATTTCCCAAGCATTGTTTGTAGGTCCATATCCAAGTGACGCAGCCATATCCTGATCGCATTCCAAAACGGTTTTTAAATTTTTGGAATTGATATTGTATTCATATAATTGCGCATAATGATTTTTTTCTGGAGTGTCAGGATAACCGTTTGGATCTTCCTGAATGTAGACATAGTTTTCAGTTACCACAACATTGTCCGGACTGTGGAATTCTTTTGCCTTGCCATCCAATTTATCTCCATCTAGCACACAGGTGATTGTTCCTGATGTTGGGTTGTTTTCATCTAAAACCACGTGATAGATCCTTCCGTAGAAAGTTCCTTTGCCTAATAAAGCATTCCTTTTTCTTCCCGTAACAGCAAAGAAAAACTCTCTATTATTGTCTGCTGATCCTTTTCTCCAATCGATGTCCTCAACTCTTGAAAAACCCATAATGCCTTTGGCACGGGATTCAGCTTCCAATTCATCCAGGGTTCTTTCTTCATATTCTACAAATTGAACATCATAAGTTTGACCTTCAGTCATGTCCACTTCATAATTGATACCTGCACTTGTAACTTTTAAACCGTATAAATCACCATTCCATAAATCTCCTTGTGTGCCAACGTACATCGCCAATTGACCAGAAGGTATCGCATTGTCGCTAGTGTCATCACCTATAAGAACCACGGTTTGACCAGGAAAAGCATTTTTATGCATGGTTACTGCATTTTCGGTTGACCATTGTCCCATTGATGTTAACATGGTTGCTGATGACGCCATGGAAGCATCTTTAAAAGGGTCTACCGCGAACACGCCTTTAGAAGCGCCACCCCATTCGCCACCAGAAAAATACAAGGGTCCAAATCCGTGAATTTCAGGAGTATTCAACGATCCGGAACATTGCGCTGTGGATGCGGTGGCTTCAGCGTTCAAGATATATTCGCCGTGAACAGGCTTGAATGTATTATCCAAGGTAATTCGGGCAATGGAATAATCAGCCTCGATATTGTTGATCAATGTGAAAGTGCCATTTTCATTTTTTATAAGACCTGCACCATCAGCCATGCTGCCGTAAACAAAATTTGGAGATTGTTCCAAAACATCTTCAGAAGATAACAAGGTATAGACATCCAAGTTTTTGAATCCGGGTTTTAGTTTTAAAAAATTTGGGGTGATTGAATGATTGGCCAAGACCACTGAATTTGATTTTTTCGCTAATAGATTCGCGTCCTGAAGAGCTTCTTCGGTGGTTGCTACATCCTTGTCGCACGAGACGAAGAACATTGAGGATAATGCCGTAAATAGGATTAATTTTTTCATTGTTTTGTTTAATTAAGTTTATATGATTAAATAACAATGTAAAATTATACTTTAAAAGAGCTATCGATGTTATGTGAAGTTTGGCATTAGATGAACATTAGGTTAGTTGAATGTTATGCTCGTTAACTTAATCTTAACATTTAGAGTGTCTCTAAATAATCAGAAATTTTCAAAAACACCCAATCCAAAAAGTGCAAAATCATACTTTACTGGATCGTTCTTATCTAGTTTGCGTAAAGTGTTATCAAGTTCGGCCAAGGCCTTGCCATCATTTTGTTTTCGTTTGAGCAAACCCAATTTCCGCGCCACATTTCCGGAATGTACGTCCAAAGGACACGATAATTGAGCAGGAGAGAGGCTTTCCCAAATTCCAAAGTCTACACCATTGGCATCGTTTCGTACCATCCATCTTAAAAACATATTAATGCGTTTCGCAGCCGAGTTCTTCATTGGGTCGCTCACATGTTTTTGTGTACGAGATAAATGGTCAATCTCAAAAAAAGTTTTTTTAAAGTGGTGAATAGCCTTTTGTGTAGATAAAGT
>JBBSLN010000235.1:0-4467 GCA_038255205.1 Flavobacteriales bacterium | reverse complement strand
GCTTTATACTCTTCGTACATTTCAACACGGTCCACGCTTCCGCCTTTATCAAAACAAACCGCCAAATGGTCTGGTCGCTCTCTTTTGATGACGTCCAAAAATGAATTCATGAACCCAAAAATCGCCGACGTATCCTGACCTTTGGAATTGACCCTTGGATTTTTGATTAAGGCATAATACCCACGGAAAATCATGGCATAGGCATCGACTAGGAAAAGGCGTTTTTGTTCTGGCATTGGATTGTTATTTTGAAGTTTATAAAATTACAAAAGATAATTTGAATTACGAATTACGAATTACGAATTACGAATTACGATTTGGAATTTGAAAATTTGGAATTTTAAGTTTTTGGGCGTTACCCGAAAAGGGTCGGGCTTTACGTTGCAAGTCCTCGCCACGCAAAAGGCGTGGCTGTGGGCTTTTCACTTCAATCCCTAACGCAGATTGTGCTTATGGTAAAATTTTGATTTAATTAGCACCATTAAATCAATGAAGAATATAGTCTTAAATATACACCAATCGAAACTCCTGAAATCACAGAGAGTCTTAATAACACATTGCGCTCTTTACGAAAATCATTGCGACCCTTGCGGTTAAAAAAGAATTTTCAATCTGTTGATATCATATAAAATCAAACCGTACTTTTGAAAAATAGAAAATAGCAATCAAAAATAATGAATAACAATTTCGCAATCGCCATCCACGGAGGCGCAGGAACCTTGGTCAAAGGATTGATGACCCCAGAATTGGAAGCCCTATATAAAGTAGCTTTGGAACATGCTCGAAACGAAGGCTATAAAATTTTAGAAAAAGGTGGCACCGCAATGGATGCCATCGAAACAGCAGTTAGACTTTTGGAAGATACGCCCTTGTTCAACGCTGGGAAAGGTTCAGTTTTCACCAATGAAGGCACACACGAAATGGATGCCGCCATTATGGATGGAAGCAATTTGAAAGCTGGCGCGGTATCATTGATTACAGGAATAAAAAATCCTGTGTCTTTGGCGCGTGATGTGATGGATAAGAGCTACCACGTGTTCTTGGCTGGAGAAGGTGCGATGAAATTTGCAAAAAACAATGGTCATGAAATCCTGAATCCCGACTATTTTTATGATGAGGTGCGTTATCAACAATGGCAGAATATAAAAGATAGCGACGGATTTCAATTGGACCACAGTGTGAAGAAAGACGGCAAATTTGGAACCGTTGGAGCCGTGGCATGCGACCAAAATGGAAATGTCGCCGCAGCAACATCCACCGGAGGCATGACCAATAAAAAATGGGGTAGAGTTGGCGATAGCCCAATGATTGGTTCTGGCACTTATGCGAATAACAAAACATGTGCTATAAGTTGCACAGGTAGTGGAGAATATTTCATCAGAGGTGTGGTGGCTTATGATGTTTCCTGTTTGATGGAATTTAAAGGTCTTTCTGTTGGAGAGGCATCCAATGAAGTCATCCAAAAACGTATTCTCGAACTTGGGGGCGATGGTGGATTAATAGCCATTGATTCTAATGCAAATATCGCGATGAGCTTTAACACGGAAGGGATGTATCGCGCTTTCAAAACATCCGAAGGAGAGGAAGGGATTGAGATTTATAAATAGAATTCCTGTGAAATGGGAATCTAATGAAAAGAACTCGACATAAACAAGTTCCGTCATTGCGAGTGCAGCGAAGCAATCTCATGAACGGAACTCCTAACAGTCAGATTACGAAACTATTTGGAATTCATTCTTCGCCATAAAAATTTCAAATAAAATACTTACATTTATAGGCTCAACACATTAGCTTTCCGACCATTGAAAAAATTCATCCAAGAGTTACAGCGCCGTAATGTCATTAAAGCTGCGATTTCGTATGTGGTGTTTTCTTGGGTCCTTATTCAGGCGGCTTCTATATTATATCCGGCAATTGGTTGGGGACAAGGGGCTATCCGTAACACTTTAATTGTACTTATTATTGGCTTTCCGGTGTGGATTGTCTTTGCCTATGTGTTTGAGTGGACTCCAACTGGTTTTAAAAAGACCGAAGACGTTGCCCAGGAAAATTCCATAGCAAGGTCAACCAGCAAAAAGATGAACGGTATCATTATAGCGGGCCTGTCCTTGGCAGTTTTGTTTTTGTTGGCTGACCGTATTTTTGATTTTACAGATTCTACGGATGCAACCATTGGGGATAAATCCATTGCGGTTTTGGCATTTACAGACATGAGTCCAGAGAAAGACCAGGAATATTTTAGCGATGGCATCAGTGAAGAGATTTTAAATTTGTTGACTAAAATTCCTGATTTAAAAATAGTGAGCCGTACGTCTTCCTTTTCTTATAAAGGGAAAGAACTAAATATCAAAAAAATAGGCCAAGAGCTTCAAGTGAGCCATCTGCTTGATGGCAGCATCCGCAAATCCGGAAATACCTTACGTATCACCACACAGCTGATAGATGTGTCCAACGGGCTGCAACTATGGTCAGAAACTTACGATCGCAATATTGAGGACATCTTTAAAATTCAAGATGAAATTGCTGCAAAGGTGACGCAACAGTTAAAGGTAACGCTTTTGGGCGCAGCATTGTCTTCTGCAACGGTCAATACCGATGCCTATAATTTGTATTTGCAGGCGAAACAACTGAAAATTCAAAATTCCTTAGAAAGCGATAAAAATGCTTTAAAATTAATTAGGGAATCCATTGCCATTGACAGCACCTATGCTCCTTCTTGGGCATTATTGAGTGATTGTTTTTGGTATGCAGCGTTTAGCAATATGACAATGTCCATTGAGGAAGCCATTAAACAGGGAAAAATGGCAGCAAATAAAGCCATAGCACTAGATCCGACCTATGCCGAAGGCTACCTACAACTTGCAGCTTTTGAGAACGCTTCTTGGAACTTTAAGATCGAAACCGAATTAATAGATAAGGCAATCCTTCTAGATCCTAACAATCCTGAGGTCATCAAGTCAAAATCCACGAGAGCATTAAATTTTGGAAATAAAAATTTGGCAATTGAAATGGTGTTGAAAACCATCGAAATCGACCCTTTAAATACTCTGCACAATTATAATCTTAGTTTATTTTATTGGATGGATAAACGCTATACAGAAGCTGAAAAAAGTATGACTAAATATTTGTTGTCGAATCCAAATTCCGCTTTTGGCAATAACCTCATGGGACAAATTCAATTAAGTTTGGGCCATCCTGAAAAAGCAATGGAGTACATTGACAAAGATGCGGATCCATTTTGGCACTTGTACAGAAAAAGCATGATAGTGTATGCCCTGGGAAACACCAAAGAGGCTAATGACTTATTAAAACAACTAATTGCTGATTATGATGATAGTTCCTGGCCCAATATTGCCCATGTCTATGCCTTTAGGGGCGAAAAGGACGAGGCCTTTAAATGGTTGGAATTGGCTTTTGAAAATAAGGATATTTCCCTTTTAGAAATCCTTAATTACCCCGAAATGGAGAATTTATGGGGCGATCCTCGTTGGAACAGATTTATCAATAAACTTGGGCTACCAAAGGATCATGGGTTTCATATGGATTAAAATTCCTGCCCTGAGCGCAGTCGAAGGGTCATTGCGAGTGCAACGAAGCAATCTCATGAACGGAACTCCTAACAGTGAGATTACGAAACTATTTGGAATTCATTTTAATTTCTCTAATAATTCGGAGCCAGAAGCCATTCAAGATTATTCATATATGTTTCTTCATAGCGGAAGATTCCTGCCGAAGTTTATCTTTAGCGAAGACGAAAGGCAGGAATTCAGCTAAACAAAAGGCGACTCAATCGGAAGTGCTTTCACTTCTCTTGTTTCAATATTAAATCGGTCGCCATTTGCGAGCACATGAACAATCAAATTGGTCATGGTCATTGGAGTACCTGGTTTCAATATTTTTTCGTTGTTATGAATAAGGTGTTTAGCATCAAAAATGATTATCATTCCCGAACCAATCACTTCGAATTCGGTTCCGTTCTTGATTATTAGCCCTGTGTCTTCAGCAAGCCCAATACCCAATAAATCCGGAAATTTCGCTACTGCTTCACTCTGACGGCCAAATCGTCCTCGTTGTATAAAGTGCGTGTCAATGATGAGTTCCGGAATCAATTCCAAGCCATGCGTCATTTGCACAGCACCTTTCAATAAGGCTTCTTTACTGCTGCCACCGGAAATCATTTCTTTTGCCATCGCCATCGCACCTGCACTGGTACCAGCAATGACGAATTCTTCACTTTGGTATTTGTCAATTAAAATTTTATGGAATTTGGTTCCGTATATTTTTTTGGTAATTTTCGATTGATTCCCACCAGAAAACATGACACAATCTGCCAATTGCAAAGCCTCCAAAAATTCTGGTTTGTTAGCATCTTTCCTTTTTTTGATATGAATGACCTTCAGGTTTTCACATCCCAAGGTTTCAAAAGCTGTGATGTAATTTTCTCCAACTTCCTCTGGAATACTCGAT
>JBBSLN010000234.1:0-4470 GCA_038255205.1 Flavobacteriales bacterium | reverse complement strand
TTCTGTAATGTCTCATCGCTCTGGTGAAACGGAAGATAACACCATTGCTGATTTAGCAGTTGCGTTAAATACAGGGCAGATAAAAACTGGCTCGGCTTCACGTAGTGATCGTATGGCGAAATATAACCAATTGCTTCGTATAGAAGAAGAATTGGAGAATGTCGCCTATTTTCCAGGATTGGATGCTTTTAAGGTGAAGAGATAACAAATCGATTTATTGATCTTTGAAAAGTCGTAGTCATATTTCAACCATGGGTATTTTGCAGTGTAACACATTGAGACATAAATACTTTTTATTTTGATTGGCAAATTAAAAATAACTGAAATGAGTATTTTATCTATGAATAAATCAAAATTTGCAACTGACCTATCTTTTACTGACTAAAAATGATAGTTCAATTTGAAGATGGGCGCAAGCTGGCCGAACCCTTGGAGTGGTTCAATAAGTTAAGAAATGCGACTAAAGAACAATTGGAAAAATGGCGATTAATTGGAAAGGGCGAAGGCATTCATTGGGAAGAATTGGACGAGGATATATTAGTTGAGAGTTTGTTGCATTGATTTTTTCTGAATGGCATAATCTCTAAAATACTTATTTTTCATGATTGAACTTGATTTGAAAAGATGTGGTTTTCTAAACAAAATTATGGGTATTTATTCTTATTTTTGATTTAAAATAATTTGAGATGAATATTCAAGCAGAGAAAATATATTTGGCCAAATTGCTATTGGAAACCGAAAACCCAAAAATACTGGAATCCATAAAAAAGATTTTCAAGAAGGACAAAACAGCAGATTTTTGGGATGACCTATCTCCTGACCAAAAGACCGAAATTGACAAGGCCATCAAGGAAATTGAGAATGGAGAAGTAACCGACTACGAATCATTTATGAGAAATTATAGATAAATTGAGAGAGCCATTGTAATCTCAAAAACAGCCGAAAATAAATTAAAAAAACTTTTCGATTATCTGTCAGAACAATGGTCTCCAAAAGTCAAAAACGAATTTGTAGAGAAACTAGACAATTGCATTCAAATTATCAAACGGCAACCTGAAATATTTCCAGAATCCGGCAAAAGAAAGGGTTTAAGAAATGCATTGTAACAAAACATACCACATTATATTATATTTTCAATACTAAACGAATTAACGTGGTTACCATATTCGACACAAGGCAAGATCCAGAAAAGCTCTATAAAGACTTGTAATCTCTACTAACATTATTTTTTTACAAGTACACGTTTACGCTTAAAGAATAGTTAGAATTCAACGACATAATTGGGTAACAGAAGAGAACACGATTGCTGATCTGGCGGTGGCTTTAAATTGTGTACAAATCAAAACCGGTTCTGCATCCCGCAGCGATCGTATGGCAAAATACAACTAATTGCTTCGTATAGAAGAAGAATTGGAGAACGCCTATTTTCCAGGATTGAATGCATTTAAAGTCAAATAAATTCGTTTTCAAAACGTATACAAAAGCCCATTCGTCAATTCATATTGTGTTCTTGGTATGGTCGCCACTGGGATGGCATCAAAATTGT
The DNA here is from genome assembly GCA_038255205.1 of Flavobacteriales bacterium. Lineage (GTDB taxonomy): Bacteria > Bacteroidota > Bacteroidia > Flavobacteriales > Flavobacteriaceae > JBPOFM01. The sequence goes on along the minus strand of JBBSLN010000234.1, from coordinate 2,924 downwards.
AGCTAAAGGTCGTTTTAAAAGCAAGGGTCTCAATTATTTTGAACAATATTGATGTATCAGTCGAGAGTCGGTAATCTTTAAAACGGCTTAATTTTGGTTGATAATAACTGGTACTGATGATAGATAGGTAATCCGTTGGATACATGCTGAAAGACACATAAGCACTACCTCTCATAGTTTCACGAACAATCTCATTTTCAATTTCAGAAGCCTTTTCATATTCATACATGACTAAGGTTCCGAGATAGAACCGATAATTGTTATTTCCGTAAAGCTTAAATCGCGGACCGAAACCTGCCAGTCCTCTGAAGTCAATCTCCGATATCGCATCATATTGCGCTTGCAAAAAAGCTTCCATTTTTATGCGATCGGAAACCTTTCGGTTGTATCTAAAATGTTGTGTGCCTTTATTGACAAAAGATGCTCCTTCCAATTTTTCAAACTTAAGATCGTTCACGAAAAGATAAAGATTTTTTTTATTGTTATATTGAATGTGTGCTTTGTTGGCAACCTTAAAAATGTTGTTCTTGTTTTTGATGATACTGGCATCTAAACTTACTGAACCAGTCCATTTGGCAGAATCGGTCACTTTTCGTAAGGTTTCCACATTGATGACTTGAGCATTTGCTTGGCTGTACATATACATAAAAATAAAGAAGATAATATACTTCATAGAAAAAATGACTTGTAGATTAACAGTTATTTACCTTTCCATTGGAAAGGTCAGAATTGCCCGAAGGCAATTCCGGGATATGCCACAAATTTAAAAAACTTTGTTTTCAAGTAAGCATAGATCAATTCAAAGAAGAAAAAAATTACAATTTTTTCATGATGATTTTCACTGTAATTCAATTAAAGATATTTATTCCATTATAATACTTAATGAAAGAAGCTTTTATCACACTTTAAATTGATTTTTCGTTTTTGAAACTATTCGAAAAACTCTGGTATTATTGAAGTATTAAGAAATCTAATTACATCTTTTTTGCTCTTCAATTGGTTACAAAAAGTCTTTGTTCTTGGTTTTATCGGCGAAGATATCTTGGCACTTTTCTCCGAAATATCGATTGATTCTATAAATATCAGAATTGTTAAAATGGGTGTTAACTTACTTTATATATCGTGATATATTTTGTAAATTCGTGATATCTTTTCAGATCAAAAAAAATTCAGAATAAAACTTACAAAATCAATATGTCAGATAAAGCTACGATAGAAATAAACGGTAAAAAATACGACTTCCCAGTTGTTGTAGGCACAGAAAATGAAGTTGCCATCGATATCAGCAGTTTAAGAAGCACTACGGACAGTGTCATTACCCTCGATCAAGGTTATAAAAATACAGGTTCCTGCGAAAGTAAGATCACATTTTTAGATGGTGAAAAAGGAATCTTAAGATATAGAGGTTACTCCATTGAAGAATTGGCAGAAAAAGCGGACTTTCTCGAAGTAGCCTTCCTATTGATTTTTGGGGAATTACCAACCAAAGAGAAACTCGAGAAATTCCATTCTGATATCAAGGCACAATCGGTAGTTGATGAAGACATCCGAAAAATCGTGGATGCATTTCCTAAATCTGCACATCCTATGGGTGTGATTGCATCGCTAACGAGTGCACTGACAGCGTTTAATCCTTCTTCTGTCAACGTGAATTCTGAAGAAGAGATGTACAAAGCAATCGTAAAGATTTTAGGTAAATTCCCAGTTTTGGTAGCTTGGACGTTCCGTAAAAAGAACGGTTTGCCATTGGATTATGGTGATAAGAATTTAGGATATGTGGAGAACATTCTCAAAATGATGTTCAAACAGCCTAACGAAGAATATGTCTTGGATCCTATTGTGGTTAATGCATTGGATAAATTATTGATTCTCCATGCCGATCACGAGCAAAACTGCTCAACATCAACTGTAAGAATCGCTGGTTCTTCGCATGTTGGTTTGTTTGCTTCACTTTCTACTGGTATTTCGGCACTTTGGGGCCCACTTCATGGTGGAGCAAATCAAGCAGTCTTGGAAATGTTGGAAGCAATTCATAATGATGGTGGCGACACTGAAAAATTTATGGTAAAAGCGAAAGACAAAGAAGATCCTTTCCGTTTGATGGGCTTTGGACATAGAGTTTACAAAAACTTTGATCCTCGTGCTAAGATTATTAAAAAAGCGGCGGATGAAATTTTGAATAATTTAGGAATCGATGATCCAATCTTGGACATTGCCAAAGCATTGGAACAAGAGGCATTGAAAGATCCATATTTCGTGGAGAGAAAACTATATCCAAATGTCGATTTTTATTCTGGAATTATTTATAGAGCCATGGGTATACCAACAGATATGTTTACAGTCATGTTTGCATTGGGTCGTTTACCAGGTTGGATCTCTCAATGGAGAGAAATGCGATTGAATAAGGAACCGATAGGCCGCCCACGTCAGATTTATATAGGTGAAACGTTAAGACCTTTTAAGTCTATAGACAAACGATAAATTAAAACTTTAGAATTATCAAAAGCTCCATTTTTTTAAATGGAGCTTTTTCTATATTTGCATTCTATGGACTATTTAAAACTGAATATCAAAAATGAAACTTCACGCTTACGAGCTGTGATATTGGGAACAGCCAAAAGTAATGGGCCAACTCCGACCCTTGAAGACGCTTACGATCCAAAATCGTTGGAACACATAAAGGCAGGCACCTATCCGGTTGAAAAAGATATGGTCAAGGAAATGGCCGCGGTGGCTAAAGTCTTTGAGAAATATGACGTAAAGGTATACCGTCCAGAATTGATTGAAGATTACAATCAAATTTTTGCTCGTGATATTGCATTCGTGATTGATGACGTGTTTATTAAAGCGAATATTCTACCTGAACGCGATTGGGAATTGGAAGCCATTCAATATGTGATTGACCAGATAGACCCTAAAAAAGT
>JBBSLN010000233.1:0-4488 GCA_038255205.1 Flavobacteriales bacterium | reverse complement strand
TATTTAAACCTTAAGGATTATAAGAATGCTGTAAAATATTTGGGCGATTTTTCAAGTGACGACATTATTCTTGGACCTATTGCAAAAGGTGGAATTGGAGATGCCTTTGTACAATTAAACCAGCCAGAAGATGCGTTGGAATATTATAACGAAGCAGCTTCAATGAATACTAACGATTATACAACACCAATGTACTTGTTTAAAGCGGCGAATATTGCTATGAAATTGGGCAAGACACAGAAAGCATTGGATAACTATAAAAAAATAAAAGAGGATTTTCCTTCATCTACACAAGCATCAAATATTGATGTATTTATAGGAAGAGCAGAAGCGAGCTTATAATATGGCTACAAAAAATCAAAATTTATCGGCATACGATAAAGCAACAATCCCAAATGCGAAGGACTTTCGATTTGGGATTGTTGTTTCAGAATGGAATGCTAATATCACTGATAATTTGTTCAACGGTGCTTTCGAGACACTTATAGAACATGGCGTATTGGAGCAAAACATCACACATTGGTATGTTCCCGGAAGTTTTGAATTGATTTATGGTGGCAAGAAAATGCAGGAACAGAATGTTGATGCGGTTATCGTTATCGGTAGTGTCATTCAAGGTGACACGAAACATTTTGACTTCGTTTGCGAAGCAGTTTCACAGGGAATCAAGGACTTAAATGTTTTACATGAAACCCCAGTCATTTTCTGTCTGCTGACTGACAATACGATGCAGCAAGCCATTGACCGTTCTGGTGGAAAACATGGCAATAAAGGCGTTGAGGCCGCTGTGGCTGCAATTAAAATGGCAGAACTTCGGAAGAATTCTTTTTAAAGTTGGTAGTTTGCAGTTGGCAGTAGGCAGTCGGCAGTCGGCAGTTGGCAGTTTGCAGTCGGCAGTTGGCAGTTGGCAGTGCTTAATTAATGTTGACCAACTTTGTTTTTTCAAGTTCAACTTCAACTTCAATTTCAACTTCAATTTCAATTTCAATTTCAAGTTCAACTTCAATTTCTCCCAATCAACTTCTTTTGGTCATCCGTCATCCGTCATCCGTCTTCCATCATCCGTCATCCGTCTTCGTCCATTTTTAAAACTTCAACCTTCCAACTCCCGACTTTGAGCTTCGTGCTTTAGTCTTTGTTAACAATTTTTAGCACTCCAAAACTCGTTTTTCCTTGCAATTTCAGTACATTTGAAGCGTATAAGATTTTAATAGTGAGTTTGTTCAAACAGCAAAAAAATAAACGTTTCAGTTATACGCCTAAACATCTTAAGGATGAAAATGTTCAGGTCAAGCAACAATTGCAATCGAACAGGCGAAAATCGAAACATCTGTCAAAACAACGTAGCAAGTCATCTTCATCATTGCTTGTTTGGCTACTTATTTTAGGTATGATAATTGTGCTTTGGTACATGTTGGACCACTATAAAAATTAGAAATTATGGGAATTTTCAAGACAAGAAGCAACAAAAAATTCAATTATACACCTCGTTATTACGAAGGTGATGGCAATCCGTTCGAAATCAAACATAAATTTGATGATTTTAGAAAAACGGTAGGAAGAACAAGTCTTAAGGGCAAATTTGAAAACGCCTGGGATGACTACAAAACTGCTGACCAATCCGTCAATCGTCGTATTTATATTATTGTAGGTATTTTAGTTCTGATTTTTTTATTGATTATTGGGTTTGATTTGTCAATTTTCTTTCCAAAAGGCTAATGGCAGACATTATTCAATTATTACCAGATCATGTTGCCAACCAAATCGCAGCAGGTGAAGTCGTTCAACGGCCTGCCTCTGTGGTCAAAGAATTGCTCGAAAATGCGATTGATGCGGATGCAACCTTGATAAAACTCATCGTGAAAGATGCCGGCAAAACTTTAATTCAGGTTATTGATAATGGTAAAGGGATGAGTACTACTGATGCACGATTGAGTTTTGAGCGTCATGCTACGTCTAAAATCAAATCGGCAGAAGATTTATTTAGTATAAATACGAAAGGTTTTCGTGGCGAAGCACTCGCAAGTATTGCGGCAATTGCTCATGTAGAACTAAAGACCAAACAAGAACAAGACGAATTAGGAACTCAAATCACTATTGAGGGAAGTGATGTGACCGCCCAAAATGTTGTAGTAACTCCAAAAGGCACTTCGATTTCTGTAAAACATTTATTTTTTAATATTCCTGCGCGACGCAATTTTTTAAAGTCCAATACAGTTGAAACCCGCCATATTATTGATGAATTTCATCGTGTTGCGTTGACACATCCCGCTATTGCTTTTGCAATGTACCATAATGGAAGTGAAGTGTTTCATCTTCCAGAAAGTAAGACACGCCAGCGTATTGTGAATATTTTTGGTGGGAAGACGAATGAAAAATTGGTACCCGTTGAAGAGACAACAGAAGTATTGAAGATTTCCGGGTTTGTTGGAAAGCCAGAATTTTCTAAAAAGTCAAGATCCGAACAGTTCTTTTTTGTGAATAACCGATTTATCAAAAGTGCATATCTCAATCATGCTATCAATGCAGCCTATGATGGTTTGTTGAGAGATGGTAATCAGCCAGCTTATTTCTTGAATTTGACAGTTGACCCAAAATCAATTGATATCAATATTCATCCCACGAAAACAGAAATCAAATTTGACGATGAACATACGCTTTACGCTATTCTACGTTCGTCTGTAAAGCATAGTTTGGGCCAGTTCAATATTGCCCCTGTTTTGGATTTTGAATACGATACGAATCTCGATACACCATACGATTTTAAAAATAAAAATGCGTCCACGCCGACGGTTGAAGTCGATAGAGATTTCAATCCATTCGTAGAGCAACGTGCAGCTGGAAAGCAAATCACTGCCTTCAGAAAGCAAACCTTGAATAATTGGGATAGTTTATATGTGGGTTTAGAATCGAAAGGAACCCGTTCTGAACACGATTTTAGTCAAGTGGAGTTTGAAAGTCAAGAACAGACAGCATCCATTTTTAAGACTGGTTCGAGTATGGATGATGTTCAAAAAACGTATCAGCTGCATAATAAATATATCATCAGTACTGTAAAGTCTGGAATGTTGCTCATTGACCAACATAGAGCGCATCAACGCATATTATATGAAGGTTTATTGAGAAGTATGACGATTAAAGAAGCTGTGAGCCAACAATTGTTGTTTCCACTGCAACTACATTTTTCATCGAATGAACTGACCATTTTAGAACAGGTCAAAGAAGATCTGGAAGCAACTGGTTTTGTCTTTTCACAATTCACTAAAGAGGGTGTTGACGTTATCGGAGTGCCTGTAATTGTTCCTGATAGTGAGGTGTCCATCATTTTAGAACAACTCATTAGCGATGTTGAACAAGAAGTTCCAGACAGCAATTTTAGTGCGACAGATTTATTGGCAAAATCGATGGCTAAAAGTTTGGCCATCAAAACTGGTCAGTCCTTGAACAATTTAGAACAGGAACATTTGGTCAATAGTCTTTTTGCTTGCAAAGAACCTTCGGTATCGCCAAACAATCGAGCAACGTTTATTACAATGAATGTTGACGAATTGGACAAAAAATTTATGTAATTTAGAGAAAAAATCAACTATGAGAGGAATTACGGATACTGTAAAGCATCTTTTAATTATAAATGTATTAATGTTCATTGGCACCTTGGCTATTGGAAATGGCGAATTGTTTTATGATTTGTTCGCTCTTTATTTTCCAAAAAATGATTTATTCAAACCTTGGCAATTTATAACCCACATGTTTATGCATGGAGGCCTTATGCATATTGCTTTCAATATGTTTGCACTATGGATGTTTGGAACAGCAGTGGAGCAGGTATTTGGAGCTAAAAAGTTTATCCTCTTCTATCTATTTTCAGGGTTAGGTGCAGCATTGGTTATGTTGGGATTTTATTATTTCAAATATCTTCCTTCCGAGGGCGTACTTTTGCAATCAGGAATGTCTCTCAACGAAATCCATCAAATATTGAGTACCAATCAAGTCGGTCAAACAGTGACTGCCGCGCAACGTGTCGAGCTTCAGAATATGTTCAATATATTCAATTCCTCTATGGTTGGAGCGTCTGGAGCTATCATGGGTGTTTTAGTGGCCTTTGGAATGCTGTTTCCGGAATCCAAATTGATGTTGATTTTTTTACCAATTCCTATAAAGGCTAAATATTTTATTCCTGGTATTATAGCACTTGATTTGTTTTCTGCAGTTACTGGTCAATCGATATTCAGTCCTAACAATACAGCTTTTGCGGCGCACGTTGGTGGTGCCCTCACGGGATTCATATTAATGTGGATTTGGAAGAAAAATGAAACCGATAAATACCGTTGGAACTAGATGGCTTCATTCAGCAAAGACATACACTATAAACTAAAGCGACTCAATGCCCTTGAAATCATCATTGTCATTAATGTTGCTGTGTTCGTCATTGGTTTTTTACTGAACAAAATTTTAAATATCAGTGATAGCCTCTATTGGCTCAATTTG
>JBBSLN010000232.1:0-4519 GCA_038255205.1 Flavobacteriales bacterium | reverse complement strand
ATTTTTATTATGTTTCTTGTCATTAATGTTGGGCTCATGTAGTTTGGACAATGACGACAGCAATGATTTTTATTATGAAATACTACCAATAGAAAGCGTTGATATTCCGACGGAATTTACGCTTGGTGAAACCTATGAAATCACTGTATCCTATTTAAGACCATCGGGTTGTTATATTTTTAATGAATTTTATTATACGAGTGAACTGAACCAACGAACCGTGGCGGTCATCAATACTGTATATCCCAACAGAGATTGCCAAACATTAGAAAACGAACTTGTTGATGTATCGTTTAACTTCATTGTGACAAGCAATGGCACGTACATATTCAGATTTTGGCAAGGTGAAGATGAAAACGGAAATGACACCTATTTTATAGTGGAAGTTCCGGTGGTAGAATGATAAAATGATTAGAAATTAAAACCAGGCGTACAGTTGAGTTTAGAACAACTCATAGAACAATGTAAAAAAAATGATGCTAAAGCACAAAGCCAAATATATAAACTCTTCGCGAGTAAGTTGTTTTCGCTCAGCTTAAAGTATTCGAGGAATCATGCAGAGGCCGAAGACAATCTGCAAGATGCATTTGTGACGATTTTTAAAAAAATAGAACAATTTAAGAGTAAAGGTTCTTTAGAAGGTTGGATGAAACGGATTGCCATTAATACGGCCTTACAACGTTACAGAACTGTAGGAGTGTTCAATATCGTTAACGAAGGGCAAATTGAAGATGTGAGCATTGAGATTGACGATGACAACATCGGAATTGATTATTTACTTCAAATTATTCAAGAATTGCCTGACCGGTACAGATTGGTCTTCAATCTATATGCTTTGGACGATTATTCGCATAATGAAATTGCGGAAATGCTTGAAATTTCGACAGGAACCTCAAAATCAAACCTTGCTAGAGCACGGCAGATTTTAAAAGATAAAATAGAACAGTACAGGGCGAGCCCAAACTCGCAAACATTATAATGAGTGATAAAAAACATATAGACCGATTGTTTCAGGAGAAACTCAAAAATTTTGAGGCAACTCCCGATGATGCACTTTGGGATAACATTCACGACCGTTTGCACAAAGATAAACGTAAGCGTCGCGTAATTCCTATTTGGTGGAAAGTGGCTGGTGTGGCCGCGCTCTTGGCGTTGCTATTTACGGTAGGAATGAAGTTGACGTCAAATGATTTTAATTCAAATGCAACAAATCCTATTGTTGATACCGAAAAACAATCGCCCATCAAGTCAAATGAAACCATGATTCCAGATTCAGGTAATTCAGATGATATTCAGAATCAAATGGAAAGATCTTCCAGTGATGTGACTGAAAATAGTTCGGATTCTGAAGATGGTTTAAGTGATAATTCGGATAAGACGTCCAACAACAAATCAAAAAACAATCGTTTAAATAGGAAGTTGACGACTACTCCAGAATCTAATACAAATAGAATTGCAAACAGTGATAAATCCGAAACTAAAGGAAGAGATTCACAAGATAAATTGAATAAAGAAAGCTTTTTGAATAGCTCTTCCAATGAAAACAATACAGGCAATTCTAAAAGTGCGGTTGTAAAAGTTTCAGAAAACAACGAAAACAATTCCAACCAAAACAATCTTGACGTCAAAAAAGAAAAATCGGAAATTGATAAACTCATCAAGGATTCCAAAAACGATACAAATTCTAAAGTTACTAATGCATCCGAAAAGACGGAAAGCATAATTACCGAAGAGAAAAAAGAAGAAACTACAAAAGAAACAAAGGAAGATAAAAGCATTGAAGACGCCATTGCAGAAGCAAATACCGAAGATGAAAAAGAAAAAGAAAAGAAACTGAACAGGTGGAACATTTCTCCAAATGTGGCACCTGTTTATTTCAACTCACTTGGTAAAGGATCTTCTCTTGATGAGCAATTTGTAGATAACGAAAAAAGTAGCGAGGTAACGATGAGTTATGGTGTAGGAGGGAGTTATGCCATTAATGAAAGGCTGAAAGTTAGAGCAGGTATTAACAAAGTCGATATGGGCTACAATACTAACAATGTCCTTGCTTTTAGAAGTGTTGATCCTACTAGCCAAGCAAGATTGCAATTGAGCAATGTCAGCATAAACGACGATGCTGAAAATATGACTTACTTAAGTACTGAAAGTTTAAACAGAAATATCACTCCAGAAATTATCAATTCAAAATCGGACGGCTCCCTTAATCAACGCTTTGGTTTTATTGAATTGCCTCTTGAGGTGGAATATGCATTCATCAATAAGAAGCTTGGTGTAAATGTAATAGGTGGTTTTAGTACTTTAATTGTAGACAACAACGAGATTTTCTCAGTTGTAAATGGCACGGAAACACGTATCGGAGAAGCTAACAACATCAATAACATGAGTTATAGTGCCAATTTTGGGCTGGGTATAAATTATAACATTTCAGAAAAAGTAAAAGTGAACGTGGAACCAACGTTCAAATATCAAATAAATACTTTCAATAATAGTTCGGGAGATTTTCAGCCTTACTTTATTGGAATATATACAGGATTAAGTTATAAGTTTTAGGTTTTTTAGTTGGTTAGATAGTTATTGCAAACTCGCAATGATGACGGAAAGCTGCTCTGTGCCAAGAGCGGCTTTCTTGTTTAATTTATTCTGTTATTTCGAGCGGAGTCGAGAAGCTACAATTTCAGGATTTATTAGGAATCAAAATTTATCAACTGCTCCAGAATAACCGCTCTTGCCTTTGCATTTAAACTTTTAGTATCAGTAACAGTCAATGTTTCAGTTGTCAAGAATTTATGAATTTTCACTCTCATAATACCCGGACTACCACTAAAAAAAGTATAGGAGAATCGCTTTTTATTATCTGCAAAAGTAATGGGAACCACCGGAATATGATGATTGATGGCCAATCGAAATGCACCATCTTTGAATTCATCAAGAATAACACTTTCGTCATCCGGAACGCCACCTTCTGGAAAAATACAGATGCTCACACCCTGTTTCAGTCTTTTTTGTGCTCTTAAAAAAACCGCTTTTCTACTTTTGTCAGAACCTCTATCTACTAGAATACAGGTACGTTTATAAAAGAATCCAAATAAAGGGATTTTTGCCAATTCTGCTTTGCCAACAAATACAAATGGATTTTTCAAACTCACTAACATCAACATGATATCAGCCATTGACGTATGGTTAGCAACGAACATATAGCTTTTGTGTGCTTCAGGAATTTGCTCGCATTCAATGCTCCAGCGAAAGCCCATCCCAACTAAAATAAAACCTGCCCATATTTGAGCCAGCTTGAAGAACATGGGATACCATTCTTCCTTTAATATTGAAACTAACAGAAACGGTAACATCACGACAATCGGTATCGCAAGTAATAGGTAAAACCAAATGCGATATAGAAGCCAGAAAGGATATTTGATAATATTCATCTGCTCACTTTTTTTTTCATTGGTCAGATGCAACGCCATAATTATTCATTATCTATTTAATCAAATGATTTGTTGGCATTTCATAAAAACCAAAACTACTTAAATTAATTGAGCTATTGTGCTAAAAAAATTACCTTTGCTTTCAGTTGAAAATGATTTAGTTTAATTAAATGAGATTCCCACTTTCGTGGGACGTTGGCATGGCAAGAATACTTACAGGCATACAGAGCACAGGAACACCACACTTGGGAAATATATTAGGAGCCATCATTCCCGCAATTGAAATGGCAAATGACGAAAAAAATGATTCGTTTTTATTCATAGCCGATATGCACTCACTCACTCAAATCAAGGATTCCGATACTTTACGTAATAACACCTATTCTACTGCTGCTGTTTGGTTGGCATTTGGTTTGAATGTTGATGAAACGGTTTTTTACAGACAAAGTGATGTGCCACAGGTTACAGAGCTTTCCTGGTTTTTGAGTTGCTTTTTCCCTTACCAACGATTGACGTTAGCGCACAGTTTTAAGGATAAGGCCGACAGATTGGAAGACGTCAACGCTGGCTTATTCTCATATCCGATGTTGAGGGCTGCAGACATATTATTATACGATGCCGAAATAATTCCCGTTGGGAAGGACCAGTTGCAACACATAGAGATGACGCGTGATGTTGCGAACCGTTTTCATGCAAAAATGGGAGAAACTTTCGTGATGCCAGAAGCTAAAATCCAGGAGCACATGATGCTCATTCCGGGAACCGATGGTGAAAAAATGAGCAAGAGCAAAGGGAACATCATTAACATCTTTTTGAACGATAAACAATTACGCAAACAAATCATGTCCATCCAGACGGACAGTACGCCGCTTGAAGATCCAAAAGATTGGAAAACCTGTAATTGTTTTGCAATTTATAGCTTATTGGCTGTGGATGAAGATGTTGCAACTATGAAAGGCAATTATGAAAAAGGCGGTTATGGTTATGGCACTGCCAAACAAGCCTTGTTTGAATTGATTGTTGAAAAATTTGCAACTCAACGTGAACGCTATCATCATTATATGAACAACCTAGACGAAATAGATGATGCT
>JBBSLN010000231.1:0-4523 GCA_038255205.1 Flavobacteriales bacterium | reverse complement strand
TTTCCTGATGTCGCTGTGGTGATAAGTGATGTGGAAAACCTAAAGCGAAACCTTCTGCTGTTTACCCAAATAAAAGATTTGGAAATCCCCACTATTTTGGTCATCAACATGTCTGACCGGATGGTTTACAAAGGAATAAGTTTGGATATTGCCTTACTCGAAGCACGACTCAAAACAAAAATCGCACTGGTCAGTACCCGAAAACGTAAAGGAATTGATGAGCTGAAGGAATTGATTGCGAATTATAAAGAGCTATCCATCGAACCGTGTATGCACGCTTCTGAAATTGACAAGGATTACTTTGATAATTTGCGGAAAGCATTTCCAAATCAGTTATTATACAAATTATGGTTGGTAATTACCCAAGACGTCAACTTTGGAAAGACCGATAGGAACGAAATTGATTCTGTTGCGAACTTTAAAACCAAGTCAAAAAGCGATTTAAAACGATTACAACAGAAGGAAACCATTAAACGTTACCAATTTATAAATGATACATTAAAAATCGGTCAGACAATCGATTTGAAATCAGCCAAGGATTTACGCATTCGATTCGACCGTGTTTTGACACATAAAGTTTGGGGTTATTTTATCTTCTTTATAATTTTATTGACCATATTTCAAGCCATCTATGATTGGTCAAGTGTTCCGATGGATTTTATAGACAGTGCCTTTGCATCGTTGAGTGAATGGATTAAAAATGTTATGCCAGCAGGTGCTTTTACCAATCTTTTGGCTGAAGGCATTATTCCTGGGCTTGGAGGCATCGTCATTTTCATTCCGCAAATTGCCTTTTTGTTTCTGTTCATTGCCGTGCTTGAGGAAAGTGGCTATATGAGTCGCGTGGTATTCTTGATGGATCGCATCATGCGACGCTTTGGATTGAGCGGAAAAAGTGTTGTGCCTTTGATTTCAGGAACGGCATGCGCGATTCCAGCCATCATGGCAACTCGAAATATTGAAAGTTGGAAAGAGCGCTTGATCACCATTTTAGTAACACCATTTACGACCTGTTCGGCAAGGCTTCCGGTTTATCTGATTATCATTTCTCTGGTCATTCCCGATGGACGGATATTTGGTTTGGGATATCAGGCGTTGACACTGATGTTATTGTATCTTCTGGGATTCGGCGCAGCAATTGGTTCCGCTTACATTTTGAATAAGATTTTGAAGATTAAGAGCAAGAGTTTTTTTGTTATTGAAATGCCGAACTACAAATGGCCACTTTTTAAAAATGTAGCTTTAACCGTCATAGAAAAGACAAAATCCTTCGTATTTGGAGCGGGCAAAATCATTTTAGCTATTTCAATCATACTGTGGTTTTTAGCTTCTTATGGGCCAGGCGATGAGTTTAACAAAGCTGAAGAAATCGTCACCGAAAAATATGTTTCACAAAATTTAGGTGAAGAGGAATTACAACAACACATTGCATCTTATAAATTAGAACATTCATTTATTGGCATCACTGGAAGAGCGATTGAGCCAGTTGTTAGACCGTTAGGATATGACTGGAAAATCGGTATTGCCATTGTGAGCTCATTTGCCGCTCGCGAAGTGTTTGTTGGAACGTTGGCTACGATTTACAGTGTCGGCAGCGATGATGAAGATACTATCAAAAACCGGATGGCTGGTGAAGTCAATCCTATTTTGGGAGGACCATTGTTTAATTTTGCATCAGGAGTTTCACTATTACTCTTTTACGCATTTGCGATGCAATGCATGAGTACGCTTGCCATCGTCAAAAAAGAGACAAATACTTGGAAATGGCCCATCTTACAGCTTTTTATTATGAGTGGATTTGCTTATATTGTAGCTTTGATAGCGTATCAGGTTTTGAAATAGATTTCAAGGAAAAGAAGATAGAGTGATTCGTTTGAGAGAAAAGAAAATAGAATATAGATAAAAGATTACCACTCTGTTTTTTGTATTTCTTTTAATTCTTTTGATTCTTTTGATAGTTTAGATTTTTTCAATATAGTTAATATGAATACCTTATTACAAAATATACTTGTTTTTACGGCACTAGCTTTTGCGGTTTTGTTCCTGGTGCGAAAATTTCTGTGGAAAAAAGCGAAAACGGATAAAGGTTGTGGAAGTGGTGATGATTGTGGGTGTCATTAAAATATGTAGGTATCTAAGTAATTTAAAATAATCTTCCCAATCAATCATTTAGAGGAATAGACAAGTCGATAAAATCGAACTTTAAATTGTTTGATTTTCCTAAAGGCTCAATAATTTTACTCAACGATTTACTGTCTTTCGTAATATAAGCATCAATATTTCTGTTCTGAATTTGTGCAAATAGTTTAATATCGTTAATTATTACTTTCCGTTGTTCGGATTCCCTTAAATATTCATTTCCTTTCAATTCGGCAAAAAATTTACCAGCAATCTTGGCATCTGCATAATCAAATTCAAGTAAACGAAAAGCATTTAAAGAAAGCAGATTGTCTGGATTGTCGCCAACGGCATACTCACTAACAACAATAGTGGACAAATACATTTCTATCTTATTTTCTAAAAAATATTCAAAGTAATCAACCGTATTTTGATGAAAATCTGCGTCTGATTTCAATAATCGAATACAAAAAGAACTATCCAAAAGCACACTTTTGAGGTCTTTCATATTCCCTCTGTTTTAATATCTTCTTTAATATCTTCCAACCAAGTGTCTACATTTGTGATTTTACTCATGTTGATCGATGCTTTTTCGATAACTTTTTCTAAAAGTGACTTATTAAATACAGGTCTGTATTGGATAAACTCAACCAATTCCAAATCAGTTAATGAATTATCTTCAAAACTTTTTTTACCACGGACTTTTATTCCGTAGGGTTTATATGTTTTTTTTTCTCCATCCATAATCTGCTCTTTGGTCGCAGAAATAGTGAGATTCCCGTATTTCTTTGTGCTTATGTGCAAATTCGGAGTTTTTCCTCCTTCTTGATAAATTTCTCCATACAGATAAAATTCACTTTCATGAAAAGTGGGCGCAACCATTTCGAAATCTGTTGTGTAGTCTATAATCAAAGTAGTCTCTTCAGAAATGGAATTGTTAAACTCAATTATATAGCCTTCTTTAATAGCTTTCTTTTGAAATTTATCAATTATTGACTGTCTCTTGAAATCTAAAAAATCTATATTGTTCCTGTTTTTGATTTCAATTGTTAACCCATTAAATAAAATAACAGCTGATATTGGTAAATAAAAAAAATGTCTAGCAGAACCTTCTTCTATGTCATAAGAAATATGAGGACGATTTATCTTTTCCTTGCGATTGGGATATAGGAATGATTCTAAATCTGATATAAAATCCTTTACTTCGTTTATATCAATGTCTTTAGGATTTAAAGAATTGTCTCTATTGGTTACTCTTAATTCTATGTGTCCTTGCTCTTCCATATGTCTAAAATACAAATTTACTGCATATAAAAATCTAACGAAAATAGTGCATATAAAAAATCATTAAATTCTTACTTGCTTATATATTCTCTGATTTATCTATTTCCAAACTTCAAAGATGACACGAAAACTTGTTTCTCCAATGTCTATAGAAAACACCTCTCACGCTCGTTGGTCGCCTACTATTGATACTTCTTGAACCAAGCCGAAGTGTGTGCAACCTTACTAAAATTACTTGGCTTAAACAAAACTCACTCTACTTAATTTCCGTACCAATTTTCAACCTATATTCTTGTTGAGGTATTGGATTTTCAGTTGTAGGATAGGGATACAGACCAACAGCATATATGGAAACTAGCGAAGAAACAAAAGCACTATTGTTTTCTTCACTTATATAATTTGACGCATCAATAATGAGTTCCTTTTTCGTTACAAATTTACCATCTTCATAAACGGAGACCAATACTTTTGCCTCACCAGCTCGAACACACGTCACATTTTTTGGACAACGTGAATCAGTTAAAACTTTATCAAATTTTATGGTCATTAGTGCATTCGAATAGGACTGGCCCAAAGAAAGGCTCTCTAATTTTTCGAATGTCCTATCCTGAGAAAAGCCGTTGAATGCGATGAGTGTCATCATTAAGAATGTTAGCTTTTTCATGTGATTTCTTTATTATTTATTGATTATACTTCCTAAACCATGCCAAGGTGTGCATTACTTTGCTAATTAAATTACTTGGCTTGCTCGCTATATTATGATACGAATCAGGAATTTCTACCAAAACCGTTTCGATTTTTCGAAGTTTTAAGGCGTGATATAGTTGTTTTGCTTCACTTGGAGGAGTTCGTAAATCGTTCATCCCAACCATCACCATAGTAGGCGTTTGTATATTTCCTACCAATGATATTGGTGAAAACTTCCAATACGTTTCAAAATTTTCCCAAGGTTGTCCTGGGTAACGTGTATCGGCATAGCCAAAATAATTATCTGCCGTCAAAGTTTTACTTATCCAATTCATCACTGGTTTTACAACCACAGCGGCTTTGAATCTATTGTTTTTTCCAATAATCCAAGCGGTCATGATGCCGCCTGCGCTTCCGCCTGTGACGAATAATTT
>JBBSLN010000230.1:0-4528 GCA_038255205.1 Flavobacteriales bacterium | reverse complement strand
CCTGATAAACCGTAATGGTATTTGAACCTTTGACTACGACAATCAAGTTATGCGTTTTCGAAAACTCCTTTACTTTTTTGATTTTATCGAAATCATCTTTCCACTTCCCTATCAAGCGCTCCAATTCTTTGGGATGTGGTGTTAAAATTGTTTCTTTTGGTAATAATTTTAATAATTCATCCTGTTTTGATAACATCTTGAGTCCGTCCGCATCGATGACCAAAGGTATTTTGTTCTTTTTTAAAAAAATTTTGAATGAAGAAATGGTTGCATCGTCTGTCCCCATTCCCATTCCTATTCCGATGGAGGTTGGTTCAATTTCAAATTGAATATTCTTAATTATTTCTTCGTCCTTATCAGTGATGACCATGGCTTCAGGAAAAGCAGTTTGCAAAATCTGGTATCCACATTTTGGCACATAGGCGGTTACCAATCCTGCTCCCGAAGATAAGGCTGCCTTGCTCGACAAAACGATTGAACCCATTTTACCATAACTTCCACCAATAATCAAACTATGCCCATAAGTTCCTTTATGTGAGAATTTCTCACGTCGTTGATAAACTTGTAGCATTTCCAGCTTACCTATGAGTTCAGCATCAGTTTCCGTGGATTGAAAAAATTCAGGGTCCAGTCCGATATCAAGAATTTCCCACTGCTCTGTATATTTTGCAGTATCTGGAAGAAAGAAAACCAATTTAGGAGACGCAAAACTTAAGGTGTGATTTGCCCAAACGACGCTATTTTCATCCTTCGGCACTTTATCGGAATATAAACCTGAAGGCATATCTATGGCTAAAGTAAAAGCTTTGGAGGCTCTAAAATGTTGAAACAAACCTTGGATCCATTTATTTACTGGACGGTTCAAACCGATTCCAAATATGGCATCAATGATAATATCATCTGCTCCGATTTCTGGAAAATCAGCCTCACAATTAAGCATTTCTGGCCATTTTTTTGTCGTTTCCTTGATCCTGTCATAATTCACCAAAAAATCCTTGGTCCGTGTATCACTGCAATTGACAACATAGGTTTTTACATTATATCCATGTGTAATAAGATGCCTTGCGACCACCAATCCGTCGCCTCCATTGTTCCCAATACCGCAAAATACATGAATCGGAACTTGTGCGCCTTGCATACGCATATGCAACCAATTGAAAATCTGAATGCCTGCACGTTCCATCAATTCTGTAGATGAAATCTTCTGTTTTTTGGCGCTGACTTTGTCGCCTTCATATATCTGTTTTTTGGAAAATATCTTCATTGAATAAGTCTTTTGACGAATAAATTGGTTTTTCAATCCTAAATTGAGCGATTTATTTTTTTATTACAGTAAAAATAATACATTTGAGAGGTATTACATAAATAAATGTCACAGCTAAATCACATCTCAACCGTTACTATTTCTTCCACTTCTTTAGAAGGTATTACTTCAGTGACCACTATGAAAACAACCCTTTGGGGTTAATCTCTATAGTTTATCCTGCCTTTTCCGTTATTTTTATTTTCTTTGCAATAATTAAAATACATAACCATTTCTTATGTTAGTACTAAAATTTGGAGGCACATCCGTTGGTTCTGCCCAAAACATCAATAAGGTCATTGCGATTTTGGAACAAAAATCGAAACAAGATAAACTGGTCTGCGTCGTTTCTGCAGTTGGAGGCATAACGGATAAATTGTTAAAAGCTGGCGCATTGGCACAAAGCAAAAATGAAACCTATCTGTCAGTTTTTAAGGAAATTAAAATGATTCATATCAACATCATTGATGAATTGATTCCGAATAAAAGTGATTCTATTTCCGAGCATCTTGAATCTAAATTCAACGGTTTAAAAAGTTTATTAGATGGTATTTATCTCATTAATGAACTGACTCCAAAAACGACCGATAAATTAGTGAGTTACGGTGAATTGCTTTCGTCCTATGTAATTACGCGTACGATGCAAAGTCGCTTTTTAGATACCGAACTGAAAAACAGTCAGGAAATGATTGTCACGAATTCCAATTTCACAAAAGCTGAAGTGAATTATAAACATACCAATGAGAATATTACGAACTATTTCAAATCAGTAAGACAACAGATTACAATAGTGCCGGGTTTCATTTCAAAATCAAATCTTGGAGAAATAACAACATTAGGACGCGGTGGCTCTGATTTTACTGCAGCGATTGTTGCCGCTGCCCTTAAGGTTACCCAATTGGAAATATGGACTGACGTGAGTGGTATGTATACAGCAAATCCAAAGTTGGTAAAACAAGCGTATCCCATTGAAACCTTGTCATATCAGGAAGCGATGGAGTTATCACATTTTGGTGCTAAAGTGTTGTATCCTCCAACCGTCCAACCCGTTTTGGATTTAAATATTCCGATACATATTAAAAATACAATGGAGCCTGAAGCCGTTGGTACTATTATTTCCCAAAAAACAAACGGGAATTCCACCGCTGCAAAGGGCATCAGTAACATTAGTAATATTGCATTATTGACCTTGCAAGGGAGTGGAATGGTCGGGATTCCAGGGTTTTCAAAACGACTTTTTGAAACCTTGGCGAACGACAAAATAAATATTATATTAATTACCCAATCCTCTTCTGAACATTCTATCTGCTTTGGAATTGATGAAAGTGATGCCGAACGTGCCCAAAGTTCTGTCGATAATACATTTGAAAACGAAATTTCATTGCGAAAAATAGACCCAATCAATGTGGAAAAAGATTTATCTATCATTGCGCTAGTTGGAGATAGGATGAAAAATCATCAAGGCATCAGTGGCCGAATGTTCAGTTCGCTTGGCAAAAATAACATCAATGTGAGAGCAATTGCACAAGGTGCTTCAGAGCGAAATATCTCTGCAGTAATTACTCAAAGTGATGTCAAAAAAGCATTAAATACTTTACATGAAGCTTTTTTTGAAGGGGATTTTAAACAACTTAATATATTTATTACAGGCGTTGGAAATGTGGGCGAAAAATTAGTGGAACAAATCAAACAGCAACGAAAATATTTAAAGGAAAATTTAAAACTTAACATACGTGTCATTGGATTGTCAAATTCGCGAACGATGATATTTGATGATAGTGGCTTATCAATGAAAGATTGGAAAGAACAATTAAATCAAGGTGAGAAAGCCTCTTTGCAAGGTTTTATGGACCAAATTAAAAATTTTAATTTACGTAACAGCATCTTTGTTGATGTGACGGCCAATGAAGACGTTTCCAATTTATATGCTGCTTATTTAAAACAAAATATCGCCGTAATAGCGTGCAACAAAATAGCTTGTTCCAGTTCTTTCGAGAATTATAGCGAATTGAAATATTTATCCAAAAAATTCAGTGTACCGTTTTTATTTGAAACTAATGTTGGCGCAGGTTTACCAATTATTGACACCTTGAATCATCTAATTGCTTCTGGCGATAAGATTACCGCAATTCAAGCGGTTCTGTCAGGAAGTTTGAATTTTGTCTTCAATAATTTTGATGATACAACCAAATTTCATGATGTCGTCAAGCAAGCGCAGGCCGAAGGCTATACCGAGCCAGACCCTAGAATTGATTTAAGTGGTGTGGATGTCGCTCGAAAAATCCTTATTTTGGCGCGCGAGAGTGGTACGGAAATGAACCTTGAAGATATAGATAATGAATCGTTTCTTACGAAAGCCAATCTTGATAGCAATTCAGTAGATGCTTTTTATAAAACTTTGATTACAGAGGAAAATCATTTTCAGAAACTCTATGCTTCCGCAAAAGCGAATGACAGCCAGTTGAAATATGTTGCAGAATTTAAAGATGGGAAAGCGAAGGTCGGATTAAAAGAAATTTCACAAGGACATCCATTTTACAACTTAAAAGGAAAAGACAATATCGTAATGTTTTATACACAACGTTATCCAGAACAACCCATGATTATAAAAGGAGCTGGCGCAGGTGCTGATGTCACGGCTTCTGGATTATTTGCGGATATTATTAGAGCGGGAAATAAGTAGAAAGTGGGCAGTTGGCAGTCTTCAGTTTGCAGTCAGATGTTTTCAGTCGCAGTCGCAGTCGCAGTCGCAGTCGCAGTCGCAGTCGCAGTTTAGTAAGAAAAAATTAAAAAAAGCAAAAGAATCGGAAAAAAGCAAAAAACTACTTTTTAAAAAATGTGAATTTGTGACAAATATATATTCCATTTTAACGCAAGGACGCAAAGCAAACGCAAAGTAAAGCCTTGCGACCCTTGCGTAAAATCCTTGCGAACATTGCGGTTAAATTTTGCTTTGCAGTGTTAGACATTATGAAATAATTTAAGTTAATGGCAATAAAAGAAATCAAAATATTCTCCCCTGCAACAGTAGCCAATGTCTCTTGCGTATTTGACGTGTTTGGTTTTTGTCTCGATACGATTGGCGATGAAATGGTCGTCAGAAAAACATTCGAAAAAGGCATTCGTATTACCAAAATTGAAGGTTATGATTTGCCTTTTGAAGTCGAAAAAAATGTGGCTGGCGTCTCTGCGTTAGCTTTATATAGCGAAGCCCAACCCGATTGT
>JBBSLN010000229.1:0-4532 GCA_038255205.1 Flavobacteriales bacterium | reverse complement strand
ATTGATTTCTTGAAACAAGTGTACCGACGATTGTGTAACTATTTCCAAATCCCCTATGGTGAAGGTGAAAGAACGGTTCATGAATTTAATTTTAATGTTTTTTGCAAAACATACGAGTTCAATCCAACGATCACATTCAATGCATTGCAAATTCTCGATAGGAATAGTGTCATTGCCTTGTCACAGCAATTTAATTATCAGGCTAAACTTCAGTTCTTGATAAGTAATCAGGCCCTTTTTAGATATTTAGAGACCCATAAACACTATGATATTCTGATTAAATCCATCATGCGAACTTATGGTGGGATTTTTGAGAATCTCTTAAAACTGGATTTGAATCTTATCGCTGATAAATCTTCCCTGAATGAAGAAACTATTATAAAATCACTTCGGCAACTCAAGAAAGATGAAGTTGTTGAATTTCAGTTTTCAAATACCGATTCTGAAATCACCTTATTGGTTCCTCGTGAAGACGATAAGACCATTAACCGTATTTCCAAGCATGTGGAACAGCAATTCAAATTAAAAGAACGGCAAATCAATGCCGTAATTGATTATGTAACTAATACATCAAAATGTAAAAATAGACAGTTGTTAGCTTATTTTGGCGAAGACATTAAGAAGGATTGCGGCATCTGTTCCGTTTGTCTTTCTAAAAAGAAATCCAATTCATCTACGACAATAAAATCCATCACTCACGATATCATCATTCAATTGGAAGAAAAACCGTTATCATCCAGAGCCATCATTAATACTCTAAATTATGATGACGCTACAGTCCTCAAAACATTGCAATTGATGATTGAAAACGATATATTGGAACTAACAGCGACCAACACTTATAAAATAAAACATACATGAGCCAAAAATTGAAAATCGTATTCATGGGAACGCCAGAATTCGCGGTAGCTACCTTAAAAACATTAGTCGAAAACGATTACGACGTTGTAGGCGTTATTACGGCTCCTGACAGACCAGCTGGTCGTGGACAAAAATTGCAGGAGTCTGACGTCAAAAAATATGCGCTTTCACAACATTTGAAGGTTCTGCAGCCAACCAATCTAAAGGACGAGAATTTTGTTGAGGAATTGAAATCCTTGAATGCCAATCTTCATATTGTGGTCGCGTTTCGAATGCTGCCAGAAGTGGTTTGGAAAATGCCCGAATATGGCACCTTTAATTTGCACGCTTCCCTTCTACCCGATTATCGAGGAGCAGCACCAATCCATTGGTCAATCATAAATGGTGAATCAAAAACAGGTGTGACAACCTTCTATATTGATGAAAAAATTGATACGGGAGCAATAATCCTTCAAGACGAAATTGAAATAGAAAATGATGAAACAGTTGGGATATTGCATGACAAATTGATGACTATCGGAAGTCAGCTAGTTCTAAAAACCGTTAAATTGATTGAAAATGGCAATGCGACAACTAGTATACAACCGAAGTCAGATACAGAAAAAACAGCCTACAAGCTTCATAAGGAGAACTGCAAAATAGATTGGACGGCATCTGTTGACGACATTTACAATAAAATAAGAGGATTAAATCCGTTTCCTTCTGCTTGGTGTTATTTGGAAAATGGAGAAGAATTGCTTACTGTTAAAATTTTTGAGGTCGAAAAAGATACAGAAGGCCATTCAAAACCCATCGGAAACATCGAAATTTCAAAAGATTCGCTAAAAGTCTATGTCAAAGATGGTTATCTAATTATTAAAGAAATCCAATTTCCTGGCAAACGAAAAATGGATGTAAAATCCCTTTTGAACGGTTATCAGTTTTCTACAGACGCAAAAATGCGTTAAACCCTTATCAACACTGATATTTTAAAAACACCGATAAAATACATTCCCTTTATTAACAAATGCGCGAAGTTATCAACAAATATCCGGATTTCCCTTGCTATTACTTGCGTAGGTGAATAATCCGTATAAATTTGTAAGAGGGTTTAACATAATCGATTTTCCCAACTATTTATTAATAATTAAAAACTTTAATTTTATGAACAAAACAGATTTAGTCAACAGCATGGCAGAGCATGCAGGAATTACTAAAGCAGCTGCTAAAAAAGCCTTGGATGCATTATTACTTGACGTTGAAGGCGCGTTAAAAAAAGGAGACAGAGTTTCTTTAGTAGGATTTGGATCTTGGTCAGTATCTAAAAGATCTGCAAGAGAAGGAAGAAACCCTCAAACAGGTAAAACTATAAAAATCAAAGCTAAAAACGTAGTAAAGTTTAAAGCTGGTTCAGATTTAGCAAAAGCTGTAAATTAATACAGTTTTTTAAGACAATTTTAAGGCCTGCTTTGTTTAAGTAGGCTTTTTTTGTTTCGAGCTTTTTGCAGGTTAATCAACAAAATGTTGGATTTTTAATAAATTTTTTTTAGATTTAATTCAAAATCATTTTTTACATGATTACAACTAGGCCCAAAAAAGGACATTTATTGATTGCAGAACCCTCCATAATTGGTGATAGCTCATTCAACCGTTCCGTGATTTTATTGGCTGATTATACTGAAGATGGTTCAATTGGTTTCATATTGAATAAGCCTTTGAACTACACCCTGACCGATTTAGTACCGAACACTGAAGTGCAATTCAAAGTTTATAATGGTGGTCCTGTCGAACAGGATAATTTGTATTTTATACATATAGTGCCTGATTTGATTCCTGAGAGTATAGAGATTTCCCTAGGTATTTTTTGGGGTGGCGATTTTGACGTGGCGTTAGAACTTATCAATTCTGGTAAAATAGTGGCTTCCGACATCCGTTTCTTTTTAGGGTATTCGGGATGGGAACCCGAACAATTGGAAAAAGAATTACAGGTCAATTCTTGGGTCGTTACTGAAAATGTATACAAAAAATCACTCATCGAAAAGAATGACCAAGCTTTTTGGAAAGAAAAAATGCTAGAGCTAGGTGGTGATTATTCAATTTGGTCCAATGCACCAGAAAATCCAAGCTACAATTAACCCAAACGTATTTTCATATTCAATTTATCAATGATTATTTTAGAAAGCTTTTTCGTAAAATCCTTCTTTCTAAAGCACGTAATAGGTTGAATTCCCATTATAACATTGGTTAAAAACAATTCATCCGCTTTTTGTAGTTCGAAAGGAGATATTGACGCTTCAATAAGTTCGTATCCCTCAATAGTTTTGATAACTTCTATCACCTGCTTACGCATGATTCCTTTCAAACAGCCATCTTCAAGAGGAGGGGTTTTTATGAGATGATCTTTGACCAAAAATATATTCCCATTGAGACCTTCTACAATATTCTTATTTGTATTCAATATTAAACAATTTTCTAATTTGTTTTCTTTGGCATAGATGTTTCCCAAAATAGGTATCAATTTATTATTGCTCTTTAGAGTAGAAAGCAATCCAGGCGCTACGAAATAATCTTTAAAGAGATCTACTGTAAAACTATCTTCATTTAGCATGTAAAAGTCTAAATCCAAACTTTCAGCTACCATGTTGTAGTCTATTGAATTTGTTTCTGGAAGATATTTGCCTCCATCTTTCCTATGCACGTTAAATCGTACTCTGGCGGATGAATTTGATAAATGATTGGCTTCAATGGTCTTTAATATTTCACCTTCTAAAAATTCCATTGTAAAGTTCATCGGAATTTCCATACGCAGTATTCGCATAGAAGACATCATCCTAAAATAATGATCTTCCCAAAAAAGAATTTTACCATGAACAACTTTCAACGTTTCAAAAAGAGCATCTCCATATTTATAACCACGGTTTTCAATAGAGATTCCGTTTTCGCCTTTGGGATGCAGTGTTCCGTTTAAATTAACCATAAAAAAGTCTCGATATTTTTAAAATCGAGACAAAGATATAACTTATATTGCGTGTGCGCTTAAGCGGAGCCTAAAACCTGTTTTAAATCCGAAATTTGATTTTCCCAAAGCATTTTTGCCTCATCCACTTCGTCCTCATCAATAAAATCAGTAACAATTATGGAAACATCTTTGGTTATTTCATCCACCTGAATCCTGATTTCAAAATAATAAGCATCACCATCCTCTTCGTCATCCATCCATCTGAAACGTATGCGCTCCCCACTCTTTTTACTCAAAAGTTTCGCCGTTTCTTGACTATCATTCCAAATAAATGTAAAAATCTCACCGCGAGAATTAACATTGTCGGCAAACCATTCTGATAGGCCTGAAGGCGTCGAAATGTATTGAAATAAAAGTTGAGGGGAAGCATGGATTGGGAACTCCATTTCAAACTTAATTTTATCGTCCATAATTGTGTTTTGTTAGCACGCTCAATATATAATTAATTGTTTAGTATAAAAACTAATTTTGCAAAAATAATTTAAGGCGGTATTATTTGTGAAGCCATATTTTGTTTTTATATTTGCAGCCTTAAATTGGCGAGGTAGCTCATCCCGATAGCCATCGGGAAGTTAGAGCGTCAACAAGAGAATGGCGAGGTAGCTCAGTTGGTTAGAGCGTCGGATTCATAACCCGGAGGTCGGGGGATCGTGCCCCCCTCTCGCTACAAATT
>JBBSLN010000228.1:0-4533 GCA_038255205.1 Flavobacteriales bacterium | reverse complement strand
GAAAAATGGAAGATGCGTCAATTTTTAAAACCACAATTTTTAGTTGGCACCAATCGATTGAATTCTATAGGTGATCGATTGACATTGGACGAAAATAATCGTTTTCAAGGTGTCGATGGTGATAATGAACAACGCCAAAACAGCGCAGGAATCCCGGGTTTTAGAAGTGATTTGACAGGAACAAAAAAATATTTGCTGTCCACGCAAACCCAATTTTATTCACCTTGGGAAGTGTTGGGCTTTCGACTGAATCCGTATGTGAATTTCACGGCTGGCGTGCTCGGAGAAGAAGGAGTGAACGTTGGTAAAAGTAGATTGTATACAGCATTCGGTCTTGGATTTATCATTCGGAATGATTATTTAGTGTTCAGTTCCTTTCAATTGTCATTCTCCTATTATCCTTCGATACCAGGACAAGGCGACCATATCTTTGATACGAATTCTTTCGAAACGGAAGACTTTGGTTTTCAGAATTTTGAGCTTGGGAAGCCGAGACCTGTTTGGTTTAATTAGGTGAAGGTTTGAGGTTTTAATCCTTAATGAACTTTATATTCCGCTTCAAACCCTCAAACTTCGTACGCTTCACGGCTGAATCCTTAAAGATTTCTTTGAAGACATCTTCCGTAATTTCTTCCCAATCCTTTTTGGTCATGGACAACAATTCTGGATTCGGATTGAACAAGGGTTCGCTATGTGCTTTTGAAAACCGATTCCAAGGGCACACGTCCTGACAAATGTCGCAGCCAAACATCCAATCGTCAAATTTACCTTTAAAATCTGTTGGTATTTTTTCTTTTAATTCAATTGTAAAATAGGAAATACATTTACTTCCGTCCACCACATAGGGTTCGGTGATAGCTTGGGTTGGGCAGGCATCAATGCATTTGGTACAAGTGCCACAATGATCCGTTGTTGGTAAATCATATTCCAACTCCAAATCGATAATCAATTCTGCAATAAAATAGAAAGAACCGACCTGTTGGGTTAAAAGATTACTGTGCTTCCCTACCCATCCCAAACCCGATTTTGCAGCCCAAGCCTTGTCCAATACTGGCGCCGAATCTACAAAAGCACGTCCGTGGACTTCGCCTATTTCTTCTTGAATAAAATTTAATAGTGATTTGAGTTTGTCTTTGATGACGAAATGATAATCGGTTCCGTAAGCATATTTGGACAGTTTAAAACTGTTTTCCGTTTGCGTTTCTTCTGGATAATAATTCAGCAATAAAGAAATAACACTTTTAGAATCATCAACCAATTTGGTTGGATCCAAGCGTTTGTCGAAATGGTTTTCCATGTAACGCATTTCGCCTTGCATGTTGTTTTTTAGCCATTTTTCGAGTCGTGGTGCTTCTTCTTCGAGAAATTGTGCTTTGCTAATACCACATGACAAAAAACCGAGGCGTTTGGCTTCGGTTTTTATTAATAGAGTCCATTTGTTTTTTTTAGCGTACAACAGATTAAATTTAACGCTAAATTACAATATAATATTTAAGGAAGTGTAGGATTGCGTGCTGCAA
Organism: Flavobacteriales bacterium; assembly: GCA_038255205.1. Taxonomy (GTDB): domain Bacteria; phylum Bacteroidota; class Bacteroidia; order Flavobacteriales; family Flavobacteriaceae; genus JBPOFM01. The sequence continues at coordinate 3,013 of JBBSLN010000228.1, read as the reverse complement.
ATATGCCATTTGGATTTTCCAATTGTATCCAAACATGCAAGACCCATAAGGAAAATTCGGTGTTGATTTCCCATACGTCGCTATCGCCTGTAAATCCTTCTGGAGGTGGAGGTGGAGAATTCAAATCGGCAATTGGTACTGCATATTCAACGGCTACAAATTGCATAACACCGTTTTCATCTGGAACATAGAGCAAAATTTCCGGATTATCCAAATCAAAGGTGTCATCGAGTAAAGAAAAGTTTGCGAAATGGATTCCCATTTGTGTTCTGTATTCTGTAACTTGGGTATCATAACCCTGCGCTTGAGAGACATTAAAATTTTTAAATTTTCTCGTTTTTTGTTTTAAGCGGAATAATTCAGAATTTACATCAGATAACCTAGCGGCTACATTATCTACTTTCACAAGATTTTCATCCTGTTTCGTTTCAAGTTCTTCATTGGAACAGGAAATCAATAGATTGCCAAAACCGAGAATAAGCAGGGTAAAGACAATCAAAATTTGACGTGGTTTGGATAAAAATCCAAAAAGTTTAAATTTTTTCATAATAAAAGGTATTTAGTTAAACATATAATTACTTGCTGTCAATTATCTGCTATTAATTACTTTAGGGGATTTGATGATTACGATGCAGTGTATGGAAGAAGAAGATTGTAAATTTATCTTTCTTCAAATTGTAATACGGAAAACATGGGTTAGAAAATTTTCAAAGTTGCGATTAAAAAGTCTGGTCATTCCTTTGCCGTCTCGGGACTTATCATGGTTGTTATTTCACTAATAGAATTTACGGGAAATCCACCTTTACTGCCATGCTCATTAATTGCTTCCATGCTTTCTGCTTTATAAACGCAATACACTTTGTTCTCGGTAACATAACTATGCAACCATTCAATTTTTGGTCCCATTTCATCAATAACACTACATGATTTTTGAGAGATTCCTTTAAGCTCATCACTGGTTAATTGTCCTGCATTTGGGATGTTACGTTCAATGACATAAGTTTTCATGGCCGTTGTTTTCCGTAATTCATTACTGGTTTTTGATTCTTGAGAATATGATATTCCCGAAAACATCATAGTACATATAAGTACTTTCATAATATGTTGTGATTTCATAATTGTATTGGTTTAAAATTTCTGTAGTTAAAATTAATCTTAAACGATTAATCTCAATAGCACAAAAATTTCAAATGATGGTACAAAAAGGTAAATGGATGTTTATTGATGAGCAAGGAAGTCTGATGGCGTAATGCCATATGCTTTATAAAAGCATTTTGTGAAATAGGAAGGATTATTAAAACCGACGTCGAAAGCGGTCTGAGAAATATTTTGATTAGCTTTTCCAAGTTTTTGAAGTGCTTGAGATAACCTAAAGTCTCGTAGTAAACTATTCGGCGAAACACCAGTAGTATGAATGCATTTTTTATATAATTGAGATTTACTCACGGACACATGACTACAAAAATCGCTGATATCAAAGTCTGGATTTTCCCAATTATTAAAGAGCGCTTCGCATAAAAGGGTTAAAAAATGTTCTTCAGAAGGCGGAAGTATGCGGACCTTATTAGCACTTTTTTCAATAGTTTCCTTAGAACTTTCCAACAGTACTTTTATTGTAGCTGACAGTACGATTTCATTTGGGTTTGCTATATCGCAAAGTAAACGCGTAAACCTAATTGTCTCACCGAAGAGAATTCCGCTATTGTCAACGGGGTTACCTGCATGAATTCCCATACGCAATGCGATGATTTCACTTTCTTTTGTCAATTCTTTTTGAATATCCCATAAGCATTGCGTAGCATTTTTTGCGGTTTTAAAAGAAATAACAAAATCCTGTCCGTCAATTTCTACTTCACTGCCATTGTATTTTGCAATGTTTTTGCGAATGATGGTATTGCGCAACAGAAATATTTCATTAGTCCTGGCTTTGCCCAACTTATTATGCAATAACGTGGTATGAGAGGATTTTATGTTGACTAAAACACGAAAGGCCGAATCTGAAAACACTTTCAGTTCAACACCATTATAGGTTTGAAAATCGGCATCTTCAGGATCTTGAATGCGACCCAAAAAGGATTGTACCAAATCTGAATCTACTTTTATGATTTCGTTGGGTATAAGTCCGTGCGCTTTTTCATGCATTTGCTTAACTTCAACTTCAGAAGGTGCTTCAATTAAGCAAAACGCACACCCTCTTTTGGTATCCACCCAGTACGTAATGGCTTTACAATTATATTGATGCTGGATTTCTAAGTCTTTGAGATGCGCTTCAGCAACGGCTTCTTGCGAAGCACCTTCCACCAAATGTCTGTCCATAAAAATTGGCATGTCTATGTTAATTTAATTTATACTTCTCGACAAAAGATATAAAAAGCTGACTTAAAGATATAACATTTCAATCAATAAATAATACAAATCATCATGGTATGGATAGGTTGTTTTTTAGCCATTTTTCAAGTCGTGGTGCTTCTTCTTCCAGGAATTGTGCTTTGCTGATGCCACATGACAAAAAACCGAGGCGTTTGGCTTCGGTTTTTATCTGATTGGTATGGTTTGCCTTCGTATTCAACAATTATTTATTAAAAGACAAATTTACAATTTAATTGAATTATGATTCTTATTTCAAAAGAATTAGGATAATTGGGTCACAAAATAACTTTGCTTATCCTGTCAAAATACCACCACCTGTTGTAAAAAATAGGTGCGATAATTTCTATCAAATAACTAAATCAGAGCTCTAACTATTCCTAATCCTTAAATCCCTAGGCTGGTCCATTGAGTCAGGTTGGATTGGGGATTGGCTGTTTATCAATAATCTTAATTTAGGTAATCGGAACTTGATTTTAAACGTTTATTTCGCATTTTTGTTCTCCTTTTTTATTGGCTAATATTCATTTTAATCTGTTTTTAATTCTGTTCCATATTTATTGTTGGTTATTGCTCCAATGAGCGCCATAGGTTTGTAAAAAAGTAATAACGATTTGAATTAAAACCCAAATCGTTATTGCTTTTG
>JBBSLN010000227.1:0-4554 GCA_038255205.1 Flavobacteriales bacterium | reverse complement strand
ATATTTTCTCCGAATAGATTAAAATTGAAGAACCAATCTTGGCCGTACAACCAAATCATAATAAAACCACCTGCAAAAGCTATCGCACTTCCTGAAAAAACCATAAGTGATGTGCTGACTGATTTAAACTGGAAATATAAAATCAAGAAAATGATTACAAGTGCAAGTGGCACTACCACAGAAAGTGTTTTTTCTGCTCGTAATTGATTTTCATAAGTGCCCGTAAAACGGTAACTAATACCTTTAGGAACTACTAAATCGCCACTGGCTATTCTTTGCTTTATCAACCCTTGCGCACTTTCTACAACATCTACTTCGGCAAAGCCATCAAGCTTGTCAAAAAGTACATAACCAATTAAAAAAGTGTCTTCGCTTTTAATTACTTGCGGACCTTGTTCATAGCGAATATCCACCAACTCGCCTAAAGGAACGGGACTTCCTTTTTCAACAGGTACATAAATTTTTTTAAGGTCGTCCGGATTGCCACGCAACTCTCTTGGATAGCGCACACGAACGCCATAACGCTCACGGCCTTCTACGGTTTGGGTAAGTGGCATACCGCCTACAGCTACTTGAAGTACTTCCTGAACATCCATAATTGAAATTCCGTATCGCGCAAGTTGCTCTCGCTTTATATCAATTAATAAATAGGGTTTACCTACAATTCGGTCTGCAAAAACAGCTTGCTCTTTAACGCCTTCAGACTGTTTTAAAATAGTTTCCAATTGCAAACCAAAAGCTTCAATGGTTTTCAAATCGGGGCCTTTTACTTTTATCCCCATTGGTGCTCGCATTCCTGTTTGTAACATTACAAGACGCGTTTCAATAGGCTGTAGTTTGGGCGCAGAGGTTACGCCTGGGAATTTGGTCACTTTTATAATCTCATTCCAGATATCATCAGGACTGTTTATTTCTGGTCGCCAATTACGGTAATAGTCTCCGTCGTCATCATCGGGAATTAGTTTATTGATGGATTCTTCAACTGTTGTAGAAACTTTTTTTCCGTTTTTTCGTGCGTTCTCAACTGCGCTTGAACTGACAGGATTATTTGGGTTTTCTACCAAACTGCCATCCTTCCGAATAAAAAATCCATCTTCATCTACTTCAAAACGTTGTCGCTCTCCAGATTCATTCCGCATATATTCAGATTTATACTGAATCATATTTTCATACATCGATAATGGTGCTGGGTCGAGCGCAGATTCTGTTCGACCTGATTTCCCTACTACCGTTTCTATTTCTGGAATCGTGGCAACCGCCATATCGAGTTGTTGCAGTACGCGCTTATTTTCTTCCACTCCTGCGTGCGGCAAGGACGTTGGCATCAATAGAAATGAGCCTTCATTAAGCGACGGCATAAATTCTTTACCAGTATTTCTCATTATAACCACTCCTAAAATAAACACCGTTGTTGGAATCATTAAAAAAAGCAATCGGTTATGAAGTGCCCAGCGTAAGATAGTGTCATAATATCTTTGAAAAATTGAAAACACACCGAGTAATCCAAAACAGATAATGGCTACAAATATCAAGTTCATCAAGATGCTGCGGTCAAAACCAAGCGGTCGCCAATATTCAGCAAGTAAAAACACAATTGCAATACAGGAAATAATGATATGATATAGATTTGCTCTTTTTCTTGTAATAATATCCTTGACACTTAAAAGCGCAACAACGCCATAGGCTATCAAAATAAGCCCTAACCAATAGCCATAGATAATAGCAGCGATGCCAAGAATTATAAGCAAACCGTTGAGAATGTATTTATAACGGCCCCTAATATTCGTTTTCCTAAATAAGAAAGCTGCAAATGGCGGTAGCAAGAACAGCGCAATGACCAAGGCCGCAGAAAGCGCCATTGTCTTCGTAAATGCCAGCGGTCTGAATAATTTCCCTTCAGCCCCAATTAAAGTAAATACCGGTATGAAACTTATAATGGTTGTTAGAACAGCTGTTAATATTGCTCCTGAAACTTCAGCAGTAGCATTATAGATGATTTCGTTTGTGCTGTATTCGATTCCATTTTCTTTAAAGCGTAATTTTTCGTCCTCCAAATGCCGAATCATATTTTCGGCAAGAATGACGCCTACATCTACCATCGTACCAATAGCAATAGCAATACCTGAAAGGGCAACAATGTTTGCATCTACGTTGAAGAGCTTCATCGCAATAAACACCATCAACACAGCAACAGGCAATAATCCTGAAATTAATATGGAAGCACGCAGGTTGAAAACCATTACGATAATAACCAAAATTGTAATCAGAATTTCAAGTGTTAAGGCTTCATTGAGCGTATGAAGTGTTTCTTGAATGAGTTCTGTACGGTCATAAAATGGGACAATAGTTACTTGAGACGTGCGGCCGTCTGCCAAAACTTTTGTTGGTAATCCCGAAGATAATTCGGCAATTTGTTCTTTTACGTTATTGATTACTTCCAATGGATTTGCGCCATAGCGGGCAACAACAACGCCTCCCACAACTTCAGCACCTTCTTTATCGAGAATACCACGTCTGGTCTGTGGTCCTAAATTCACTTTTGCAATATCCTTGATTCGTATTGAAGTGAAATTTTCTGAAGTAATTACGGCATTTTCAATGTCAGCCACAGATTTCACATAACCCAAACCACGAACTAAATATTCTGCTTGATTTATTTCCAAGGTTTGCGCCCCAATATCTTGGTTGCTTTCCTTTACCGCTTTTACGACATCGCTTAAGCCAATGTTGTATTGGCGCATCTTTTCAGGGTCAACATCCACTTGGTATTCCTGAACATAACCGCCAATAGAGGCAACTTCTGAAACACCACTTGCCGAGGACAATCCGTATTTTACATAGTAATCCTGTATGCTCCGTAGCTCCTGTAAATCCCATCCTCCAGTGACATTTCCTTCTGTATCACGCCCTTCTAAAGTGTACCAATATATTTGCCCTAAACCTGTGGCATCGGGTCCTAAAGATGGATTTACGCCATCTGGCAATAGGTTGGCTGGCAATGAATTTAGCTTTTCTAAAATCCGACTACGTGACCAATAAAACTCGATGTCTTCTTCAAAAATGATATAGATGCTCGAAAAACCAAACATGGAAGAACTACGAATTGTTTTTACCCCAGGAATACCAAGTAACGAAGTCGTTAATGGATAGGTAATTTGGTCTTCAATATCCTGTGGTGAGCGACCTTGCCACTTGGTAAAAACAATCTGTTGGTTTTCCCCAATATCTGGAATTGCATCTACTGCAACAGGGTTGGAAGGTAAAAAACCGATGTCCCAACCAAAGGGCGCGTTTACAATGCCCCAACCTACAAATAGAGTGAGCATTAAAACGGCAACAAGTTTGTTCTCTATAAGAAATTTGATGCTTTTATTTAGCATTTTTTTAGACGTTTGAAGTTAGATGCTAGATGCTAGATACTAGCCACTAGATGTTAGATATTAGACAGAAAATGTCTTACCATTTAAGTAGGGCCAAAAACATATATTTCCAATTATGGAATATAACAAGTCCCTTTTCAACCTTTTAATGAAAAAAGTTGAAAACCGTTACGCTAAAAAAATCAAATTAAATAAGTTTCGTCAAGTTTGTAGAGTTGCCTGACGATAATGGGTGGTGGGTAAGTAATTAATGACGGTGTAACATCCATTGATAATTCAAAAAGATTGTTGTAAGTATGAGAAAAGGCGGCAATAAAAATTTGTTGGTCAAAGGAAATTTTATCAAAACTTAATTGAAGTTCATCTTGTCCTGAAATCGCCTGCTGTTCGTCACTGCAACAATTCTTTTTAATCATGGTACAACCTTCAAATGAAGGATTTCCCATTTCCATTCCGCAACCTTTGGCTTTGTGAAACACAGCAGTTTCTACCAAAGTATCACCACAATAATGCATGTTTAATGTAAATGACATTGTAGAGAACATCACTACAAAAGCCATTAACATCGACATTATTTTATGGAATGCTTGCTTCATACGAATATCGAAGATACGAAATTTTAACAAATGAAATTTTTGTTTAACAGAAGATCTCCATTATATAGACTATTTACCCCCGATGCAGAAATAGTTTTTTCATTGATTTCAAAATATCTACAGGAATGAGGCATAGTAAGATATAAAGATATTCTTAAAAAATATTTATCTTATCTAATGAACACCTCATGACCTGCTAATGGGTTTTGAGTTAAACAAAGGTTATAAATTGGACTGTTGCAATTTCCTTTATGAACCATATTGCCCTAATACGTTATTGGTGAGGATCTGGTCTATTTGTCTGGCTTATTTTCCAGTTACGCAACTTTTCCTGGGCAGCTACACATAATTCGGGTTGGTTTTCCTTAGTGCTTGCCGCTTGAAGTAATTCCTCCTGTGCGGTGATCAATTTGGGAAAATAAACGGTTGCAGGGGTTTGTCCACGTCCTATCTTTTCTCCTGTGAAATTCACTTATTTGCTCAATCCTTCCCAGAATGTGGGTAGATTGAGCTTTCTCCTTGTGTCCTTCTACCTTCAACTTGCCATTCAACCGGGTTTATTGGGAAGCAACTCCTTT
>JBBSLN010000226.1:0-4554 GCA_038255205.1 Flavobacteriales bacterium | reverse complement strand
GGAAATTCTTTTAGCACTGATGGAGACATTACATCAAATTTAGGAAGTTCCGATTTTTGGTTGATAAAAATTAACGATTCCGGAGACTTGCTTTGGAGCAAAAACTATGGAGGTTCTGATTTTGATTATGCTACTTCAATAAAAAAAGCATCAAATGGATATGTCGTTACAGGGTACTCTCAAAATTCCGATATTCAATCAACCTACAATTATGGCGATAACGATTTTTGGGTCTTGAAGATTGATGAGCAAGGCTCCTTGCTATGGCAAAAAAACTTTGGAGGTTCAGGATTTGATTTGGCATTCGACGCTATCGAAACGCTCGACAATCACATTATGGTGGTTGGCGAAACGGAAAGCATGAACCATGATATTATTGAAAATCGAGGCCTAAAAGATGTATTGATAGTGAATGTTAAATAGCAAGAATAAATTTATAGAAGCGGCCTCCAAATTATTGGAGGCTTTTTTATGTAGAAAACATTGTGAAAAGCTATGAAGTCATTTGCTAATATAATGTTAGCTTCTATGGTAAAACAGGACTTAAGTCGTATATTTGCATTCTTATTTAGACCTAATCTATATAATTTATGATTAAAGTTTCTGAAACAGCTAAAAAGAAAGTCATAGAGCTTATGAGTGACGACGGCTTTAACGCAATTACGGATTTTGTCCGGGTTGGCGTTAAAAGTGGTGGTTGTTCTGGTCTTTCCTATGATTTGAAATTTGATAAAACACAACAAGAAGAGGACAAAGTTTTCGAAGATAATGGTGTGAAAATCATTGTGGACAAAAAAAGCTTTTTGTACTTAATTGGAACTACACTTGAATACTCTGGTGGATTAAATGGTGCTGGATTTGTATTCAATAATCCAAATGCGAATCGTACGTGTGGTTGTGGTGAAAGTTTTTCGCTGTAATCCCATCCCAGCCTTCCCAAAGGGAAGGAGTTAAAAAATAATGAAAACGTTATGAGTAAATATACAGAAGATGACCTACGGGAAGAACTAAAAACCAAGGAATACGAATATGGTTTTTACACTGATATTGAATCGGATACATTTCCTGTAGGATTAAATGAAGATATTGTACGTGCTATTTCTCTAAAAAAGGAAGAGCCACAATGGATGACTGATTGGCGATTGGAGTCCTTTCGTGGATGGCAAGAGATGATTGAGCCGGAATGGGCAAATGTCAATTACGTAAAACCAGATTTCCAGGCCATTTCTTATTATTCTGCACCAAACAGCAAACCTAAATACGACAGTCTTGATGAGGTCGACCCAGAATTATTGGAAACCTTTAAAAAGTTGGGAATTTCAATTGATGAGCAGAAGAAATTGTCAGGTGTTGCAATGGATGTTGTTATTGACTCTGTCTCGGTGGCGACGACCTTCAAAAAAACACTAAATGAAAAAGGAATTATTTTCTGCTCCATTAGTGAAGCTATAAGAGAGCACCCAGAGCTAGTTAAAAAATATATTGGAACAGTGGTTCCACAAAAGGATAATTTCTACGCTGCATTGAATTCTGCAGTTTTTAGTGATGGAAGTTTCTGTTACATACCAAAAGGCGTTCGTTGCCCAATGGAATTGTCGACATACTTCAGAATTAATCAGGCGGGAACAGGCCAGTTTGAAAGAACGCTGTTGATTGCGGATGAAGGTAGTTACGTTAGTTATTTGGAAGGCTGTACAGCACCAAGTCGTGATGAAAACCAATTACATGCAGCCGTTGTGGAATTGATTGCTTTAGATGATGCCGAAATAAAATATTCAACCGTTCAAAACTGGTATCCAGGAAATAAGGAAGGCAAAGGTGGTGTTTTCAATTTCGTAACTAAAAGAGGCATCTGCGAAAAAAACGCAAAAATCTCTTGGACACAAGTGGAGACGGGCTCTGCCATTACATGGAAATACCCAAGTTGTATCTTGAAAGGTGATAACTCGGTGGGTGAATTTTACTCCATAGCCGTGACTAATAATTACCAACAAGCAGATACAGGAACCAAGATGATACATTTAGGTAAGAACACTAAATCGACCATAATTTCCAAAGGTATTTCAGCAGGAAAATCGCAAAATTCCTATAGAGGATTAGTTCAAATAAGCTCACGAGCGGACAATGCACGTAACTTTTCACAATGCGACAGTTTGTTAATGGGTAATGAATGTGGGGCACACACGTTCCCATATATTGAAGTTAAGAACAAAACGGCAATAATAGAACACGAAGCGACCACTAGCAAGATCGGCGAAGACCAAATTTTCTATTGCAACCAAAGAGGAATTGACACCGAAAAAGCAATTGCCTTGATTGTTAACGGGTTTAGTAAAGATGTTTTGAACAAACTCCCAATGGAATTTGCAGTAGAAGCGCAAAAATTATTAGAAATTTCACTTGAAGGAAGTGTTGGATAGTAATAACGGAATTCTGTCATTTCGAGTGAAATCGAGAAGCGCAACTAATTTGATTAATTTTAAGGATTACAAATAATTGAAATATTTATTTATGAAAAAACTGATTCTCCTTTTATGCATCGTTACAACTTTTGTAAGCTGCAAAAACAACGAAAAGAAAGAAACTGAAATTGTAAATGAAGAATCGGAAGTGTCAAATGATGAAAGCATAGTAACCGGAAGCTTTATGTATTTTGCAGACGCTGCGGTATTCCAAACAAAAAGCGAACTTTTTGGTGTTATTGTAAACGAGAAGCTTCAAGATTTGATAATTCAATCAGAAACACTCAAGGATGAACCATCAGATGAAGTTGCAGTGACTTTAAAAGTGAAGAAATCAAAAAAACCTGAAAACGAAGAAGGTTGGGATAATCGAATCGAAATCCTTGAAATCATTAAGGTATCAAAAGCGAATCCTGACGAAAATAAATTTATAAAATTAGGTAAGGAAAACGAGAGTTTGTAGTATCGCAGACTTTGAATTTTGAACCTTAAACTCTGAATATAAATCATGTTGAAAATCAATAATTTACACGCGAGTGTTGAAGATAAAGCCATATTAAGAGGCGTCAATTTAGAAGTGAAAGCAGGTGAAGTACATGCCATTATGGGGCCAAATGGCTCTGGTAAAAGCACTTTAGCCGCGGTAATCGCCGGAAAGGACGAATATGATGTCGATAAAGGCGAAATCCTTTTAAATGAAGAAAACATTGACGAACTATCTGCGGAAGAACGCGCTCACAGAGGCATATTTCTTTCTTTCCAATATCCAGTTGAGATTCCAGGCGTCAGTGTGACCAACTTCATGAAAACGGCAATTAATGCAAACCGCAAAGCCAAAGGTCAGCCAGATATGCCTGCGAATGAAATGTTGAAGATGATTCGTGAAAAATCAGAGATGTTGGAAATTGATAGGAAATTTTTATCACGTTCCATTAATGAAGGCTTCTCTGGAGGTGAAAAAAAACGTAACGAAATCTTTCAAATGGCGATGCTAGAACCTAAATTGGCAATTCTTGATGAAACAGATTCCGGTCTAGATATCGACGCGCTTAGAATTGTTGCCAATGGTGTCAACAAATTGAAAAGTAAGGATAATGCGGTCATTGTGATTACTCACTACCAAAGACTTTTGGATCATATCGTTCCAGATTTTGTCCATGTCTTGTATGATGGACGTATCGTAAAATCCGGCGGAAAAGAATTAGCCCATGAATTGGAAGAAAAAGGATACGACTGGATTAAGGAAGAAGTGAACGCGTAATTTTAAGTATACAGTCGCAGTCACAGTGTCCAGTAGAGCTGTTTACTGCAAACTGTGACTGCGACTGAAAACTAAAGAAAATGGAACTAAAAGAAAAACTCTTATCATCCTTCATGGCATTCGAAAATCTCGTGGATATCGATTTGCCAGTGCATGACGTGCGAAGCGAGGCTATCAAAACGTTTGAGGCACAAGGTTTTCCTTCTAAACGGGATGAGGAATGGAAATATACGTCATTAAATAGTATTTTGAAACATGATTATAGCGTGTTTCCAAAACATGAAAACGCTATCGAGTACAATGATGTCAAAAAGTATTTTATTCATGATATTGATACCTATAAAATCGTTTTTATCGATGGAAAATACTCTTCACATCTTTCGGAAACAACGCATGATATCATTGATGTCTGCTTGATGTCGTCGGCTTTATCAAAACCAAAATATCAACCCATTATTGAAAATTATTTCAATAAAATTGCAACAAAGGATAGTTTGTCGTCCTTGAATACGGCTTTTTCCTGCGAAGGCGCATACATTCATATTCCAAAGAATAAAGTGGCTCCAAAACCAATCCAAATTGTTCATTTTTCAACAGGAAATGAAGCTGCATTACTATTGCAACCTCGTAATTTGATTGTGGTTGACGAAAACTCTCATGTTCAAATTATAGAGCGCCATCAAAGCTTGACGGATAATCCTGTTTTAACCAATAGTGTAACCGAAATTCATGCCGACAAGCGAGCAATCCTTGACTATTATAAAATCCAGAATGACAACCAGAATGCGTCATTGATAGACAACACGTTTATCAATCAAAAACAGGAAAGTT
>JBBSLN010000225.1:0-4557 GCA_038255205.1 Flavobacteriales bacterium | reverse complement strand
GGAACGAATGAAGAATTCAATGAGGAATTAGCCAAAGCAGGAAGAGTCGCTGACTTTTTAGAATTGGGCGAATTGTTTGCCAAAGATGCACTTCAAAGAGAAGAATCGGCTGGTGGACACTTTAGGGAAGAGCACCAAACGCCAGAAGGCGAAGCATTACGCCATCCTGAATTCCAATACGTATCAGCATGGGAATATAAAGGCGAACCGAAAGATGCTGTTCTTCATAAAGAAGAATTAGAATATGAAAATATTGAAGTGAAAGAGAGAAGTTATAAATAAGAGAAAACATTATGAAATTAACTTTAAAAATATGGCGTCAGAAAAACGCACATGCTAAAGGAAAAATGGTCGATTATCCAATCGACGGCATCGAAGGCGATATGTCGTTTCTTGAAATGCTTGACGTCCTTAATAATGAATTAATTGAAAAGGGAGAGGAACCTGTTGCTTTTGACCACGATTGCCGTGAAGGTATTTGTGGGTCTTGCTCATTATACATCAATGGCGAAGCACATGGTCCAGACAGATTGGTCACAACTTGTCAATTACATATGCGAATGTTTAACGATGGTGATACCATTTTTATCGAACCATTCAGAGCAACCGCATTCCCGGTTATTAAAGACCTAGTTGTGGACAGATCTTCTTTCGATAGAATCCAGCAAGCTGGCGGATTTATTTCTGTCAATACATCAGGAAATACGATTGATGCCAATGCTATTCCAATTGAAAAAGATGATGCTGACGAAGCCTTTGAAGCAGCAATCTGTATTGGTTGTGGCGCTTGTGTGGCCAGTTGTAAAAACTCTAGCGCAATGCTTTTTGTTGGCGCTAAAGTTTCTCAATTTGCATTGCTTCCTCAAGGGAAAATAGAAGCTACAGACCGTGTTCTGAACATGGTCAAACAAATGGATGAAGAAGGTTTTGGTAACTGCACCAATACTGGAGCCTGCGAAGTGGAATGTCCAAAAGGAATTTCTCTCGAGTATATTGCACGAATGAACCGTGAGTATATGTCAGCCACCCTCGAAGGATAAAATATTCTTTGATTTTTCGATGTTAAAAGAACTATAAGATTATAAAGAAATCCCGAGTTAACTTGGGATTTTTTGTTTCTTTACGCTTCAAATCCTTCTTCGTATGACCAAAAGATTTTCCCTTCTGGGATTGATTTCGTTATTTGCTGTCCTTTTCGGATATGGCCAAGAGATGAAATCGAGCAAAACGATAGCCAATGAGCATTTTAGCTTTAATATCGACAGCCTATTATATCATATACAAACCTTGTCGTCCGATGCGTTTGAAGGCCGCCGAACCGGCACTAAAGGTGCGGAAAAAGCAAAAGAATACATCCTCAAAAGATTTACACAATTCAATGTTAAACCTTTTGATAACACTTACGAACAGCCATTCTCATTCAAAAGAAGAGGGAAATCCTATTACGGCGCTAATGTTTTAGGATATATTGAAGGTTCGATGCATCCAAAAAAGTATATCGTCATAAGTGCTCATTATGATCATGAAGGCATCAAAAACAACGAAATTTACAATGGAGCTGATGATGACGCATCAGGCACCGCTGCATTGTTTGCATTTGCAGAATATTTTAACAGTCATCCTCCCAAACATTCGGTCATTTTAGTAGCATTTGATGCGGAAGAGCTTGGACTGCAAGGTTCAAAATATTTTATGGAAAACACTATCGTTCCCCTAGAAAACATAAAGTTGAACATTAACATGGACATGATTGGTAGAAACAATAAAAACGAACTATATGCAACAGGAACGGCGTACAACGAGACTTTAAAATCTATTATCTCAAATTATAAAACCAACAAGAACATCAAACTTCTAATGGGACATGACGGTAAAGACGGACTTCAAGATTGGACATTCTCTTCAGACCATGGGCCTTTTCATTCGAAAAAAATTCCGTTTTTGTATTTTGGTGTTGAAGACCATAAAGACTACCATAAACCAACGGATGATTTTGAAAACATTCAGCCGGAATTCTACAAGATGGCTGTGGTAACGATAATTTCTATTTTCTCGTTAGCTGATGATTTAAATCTACAATAAATCTTAATGAATACGCCAAATACATATTATCAAGAAAATTTAGAAAAATATCAATCAGAGGCAAGTGATTTGTATAAAAAGATGGCTGCATATAGTGTGATGCGCATCCTAATTTTCATTGCAACAGGCATTGGGATTTATTTTTTCTACCATAAATGGTCAATTGCCGTTGGTATTGCTGCCATTGGCATATTGACTTTCATTTTGTTACTCTCAAAATATACAGATTTAAAGAAGGAACGCCAATTAAAATTAGCCTTGGTGGACATCAATAAGGCGGAATTGGAAATCAGTTCAGGCAATTTTCACAACCGTGAACAAGGTTCACAATTTCATGATCCATTACATTATTACAGTTTGGATATTGACCTTTTTGGAAGAGGCTCCTTTTTTCAATTTATAAACAGGACCGTAATTAAAGAAGGCTCCCATCAATTGGCAGAAGCTTTAAAAGCGAATGATGTTGATAATATAGAACAAAGACAAGAAGCCATCTCGGAATTGGCAGCAAAAACAGAGTGGCGACAGCTTTATTCTGCAACTGCAAGTTTGATACACGTCGAAACGCCTGCTAAAACAATTATCGATTGGTTGAAGGATCATAAATCCTTTTTAACCAAATCAATGCAATGGATTCCGTATTTGTTTTTAGCGGGAACCGTCAGTGTATTTGCATTGTTTTTTTTCGAAATCATCAGCATAGGGTATTTGGCGTATTGGTTACTTTTAGGACTGCTGATTACTGGCAGGTATCTAAAAAAGATTAATAATCTAGCTTCCAACACGGAACGTATAAAGGATACTTTTAAACAGTACGCCTTACTTTTGAATCAAATAGAAAATGAACCCTTTACTTCCGAATTATTACTAAATAAACAAAAACGCATTCAATCCGAATCAGAAAAGGCGTCAGAAATATTTCAAAAATTATCTAAATCTTTGGATGCTTTGGACAATCGAAACAATTTTATCTCGGCGATTTTTGGCAATGGCTATTTCTTGACCGATTTGAAAAATAGTTATAAGGTTGAGCAATGGCTAGCAACATATAAAGACAAGGTTGAAGATTGGTTTGAGGTTGTTTCCTTTTTTGATGCCTATAACAGTTTGGGAAATTATGCGTTCAATCATCCCGAATATGTGTTTCCAAAAATCACAACTGAAAAAAATGTTATTAAGACCAAAGGATTAGGCCATCCTCTATTGAAACCAGAAAAACGAGTTGACAATGACTTACAAATTGAGAACGAGGAATTCTTTATCGTCACTGGGGCAAACATGGCAGGAAAGAGCACGTTTTTAAGAACTGTTTCCCTGCACATTGTTATGGCAAATGTCGGATTGCCAGTTTGCGCATCTTCAAGCGAATACAACCCCGTAAAACTGATTACAAGCATGCGTACGAGCGATTCATTGACCGACGATAGTTCTTATTTCTTTTCAGAACTGACACGTTTAAAATTCATTGTCGATGCGATTCAAAAAGAACCTTACTTTATTATTCTTGATGAAATCCTCAAGGGCACCAACAGTACTGATAAAGCAATTGGCTCTCGAAAATTCGTTGAAAAATTGGTAGCTTCAAATGCCACGGGAATTATTGCCACCCACGATTTGAGTCTTTGCGAAATTGAAAAAGAACTGGAAGAAGTCAAAAACTACTATTTCGATGCCGAAATTATCAACGACGAACTCCATTTTGATTACACCTTTAAAACAGGAGTTTGCAAAAATATGAATGCGAGTTTCTTGTTGAAGAAGATGGAGATTGTGTAGAGAAAACATTCCGTCTGGTGGAGCGGAGTCGAGACCGAAATAAGACTTATGAATTATGATGTTTTCGACTCCACTCGAACGGATAGTAGTATAGAACCAAAAAACCCTCTCTGTATCCAGAAAGGGTTTATATATATTCTAAAGATCGTAATCGTTAAACCGTAAGCGGTTCAATCGATACATAAGACTTATTGTCTCTTTTCTTTTCAAATTTTACTAGACCGTCAATTTGCGCATGCAATGTGTGGTCTTTTCCACCATACACATTTTCACCTGGGTGATGTGTATAGCCTCTTTGTCTTACGATGATATTTCCAGCGATAGCAGCTTGTCCACCAAAAATCTTCACACCAAGTCGTTTCGATTCTGATTCTCTACCATTTTTAGAACTACCAACTCCTTTTTTATGAGCCATTGTCTTAAGGTTTTATGTTGTTAATATTATTTTTTGTCTTTCAACAAGGCTTTCGCTTGTTTTACCCACTCTTCAGTTTCGATTTTCTCACGAGTAACACCATCGATTCCAGAAAGTTCGTCTCTATCGGCAGCTTTCAGTTTGCTGATTTGCTCGTAAGTGTAAATACCCACTTCGTTCAAACGTTGTTCGTAAGCTGGTCCGATGCCGTTGATTTCTTTCAAGTCATCTGCGTCGGCTTTAGTAGCTGTACCAATGCTGTGAAGCACTTTATCGATGTTCAT
>JBBSLN010000224.1:0-4593 GCA_038255205.1 Flavobacteriales bacterium | reverse complement strand
TCCCAAAGGAAGTTGCCTATACTGAATCAAGTCGCGAGTGCCTGCGAATTGTTAGGTTTAGATCCAATTTATGTGGCAAATGAAGGCTTATTTATCAGTTTTGTGGATGAAACCATTGCGGACAATTTTCTTAAAAGTCTTAATAAGGATGAAAATGGCATTCATGCTAAAATCATAGGAAGCGTTGTGGAAGATCATCCAAAGCAGGTAATAATGGAAAGCGCCATCGGTGGAAAACGATTGGTAAGTATGCTTCCGGGTGAACAATTACCCAGAATTTGCTGAGATGAATTTCGTTAGATTAGGTTACGGCAAGAAAATTCCTCTATAACCAATGAAAGCCAATTATTCAAGCCTGAGATGTTTTTGAGTTATAATTTGATTGAATAGAAGCACTTCTTTTATATAATGTTCATTAATTTTATAGATTGATTAAACAAAGTATTAATTCAATTAAAAGATAACTTATGAGCAAAGAAAATTTATACAACGACGAAGCCATCAAAAAAGTAAAGGAAATGGCCGAAGATATTGATTTCGCAATGATGGCAACGAATCTTGAAAAAACTCCAATTCACATGATTCCGATGAGCACTAAAAAAGTGGATGACCATGGCAATATTTGGTTCTTGAGCAACAAGAATAGCACGCATAACGAGAATATTATGAAGGATTCGAGTTTACACTTGATCTATTCTGATACAGGCGATATGCAATTTCTTAACGTATATGGTACAGCCACAATCACAACAGACCGTAAAATGATAGACGAGCTTTATGGCAGTGGTGACGATGCATGGTTCGATGGACAGGATGACCCGAATATTACGGCCATTTCTGTGAAACCAACGGAAGCATTTTATTGGGACCCAAAAGACAATAAATTGGTGACTTTGGTAAAAATGGGAGTGGCCGCCGTTACTGGCGACCGACCGGATTTAATGGATCAAGGCGAATTAAAAATATAATAATAGCACATAAATTCAAAGTCTCAATCAAACCAAGGTACTATTTCTAACTGTAGAAATAGTATCTTGTAATATCACCCATAATTGAAACTCGTAAAATTCACTAAAAAAGGCATTTATTGCATCCCTGGAAAATTCTATCTGGATCCATGGTTGCCTGTTGATTATGCAGTTATTTCCCATGGACATGCAGATCATGCGCGTTGGGGCATGAAGCACTATCTCTGCCAGTCAGATTCGGTCGCCATTTTAAAACACCGCATTGGTGCGGATATCAGCATTGAAAGTATGGGTTATGAGGTTCCAAAAGTGGTCAACGGCGTCACAGTAAGTTTTCATCCTGCTGGTCATACGATTGGTTCGGCACAGATTCGTTTGGAATACAAGGGATTTATTGTCGTTTTTACAGGCGATTATAAAGTAACTGCAGATAACATCACGGTTCCTTATGAACCTATAAAATGTAATGAATTCATTACGGAAAGTACCTTTGGATTGCCAATTTATAATTGGTTATCAGAAAGTGAACTCCAAAAACAGATGCATGATTGGGTACAGCTCAATAAATCGCACAATCGAACGAGTGTATTTCTAGGTTATTCTTTGGGAAAAGCGCAGCGCATCATGAAACTGATGGAAGGTGTGGATGAGATTTTTGTCCATAGCGCTATCCATAATCTGAACAATGCTATTGAAGGCTCTGGAATTAAATTGCCAAAAACACAACTTCTGCACTACGATTTCAAAAAGGAAGACCTTCAGAATAAAATTGTCATTATGCCACCTGCCTTGTTAGGTTCGAAATTGTTGAAGAAAATTCCCAATGCAGCCACTGCGATTTGCTCGGGTTGGATGCAGATTAGAGGAAATAGGCGTTGGAAAGCAGTAGATGCAGGTTTTGCCGTGAGCGATCATGCCGATTGGAATGGTTTGTTATCCGCAGTAAAAGCTACAGGTGCTGAAAAAGTCTATGTCACACACGGAAGTCAAGCGACATTCTCCAAGTACCTGAATGAAATCGGAATTCCTTCCGCAGAAGTCAAAACAGAATATGGAAGTGATGAGGAGGAATCATTTAAAGAAGAGGTTGTCGAAACGGAAAAAGTCATCATCTCATGAAGCATTTCTCTGACCTTATCAGTGCGTTGGAAATCACGAACAAGACCAATTCAAAAATCAGCGCACTCGTGGATTACTTAAATACTGCTCCAAATAAAGATAAATTGTGGCTCATCAGTATATTTACTGGAAAGCGTCCACCACGACCAGTAAAAACTGCGCTCTTAAGAGCGTGGTGTATGGAAATCACAGGTCTTCCAGAATGGTTGTTTCTGGAAAGTTATAGCAGTGTTGGCGACTTGGGCGAAACCATCGCCTTGATGTTGCCAGACCCAACGCATCATATCGAGAAATCATTGAGCGACTGGATGCGAGAATTAATTGCTTTGCGTCCAAAATCTGACGAAGTAAAAAAAGAATATGTCCTCAACGCTTGGTCTGGTTTACAAATGCAGGAACGATTGATTTTTAATAAATTGATAGGAGGAAGTTTCCGTATTGGCGTTTCCAAAAAGACATTGGTCAACGCCTTATCGAAATATTCTGGGATTGACGCCAACCAATTGATGCACAGCATTATTGGGAATTGGGATATTGATACCATCAACTTTGAGGATTTAGTCAATGGCGAACATATTAATTATGACAATTCAAAACCCTATCCATTTTGTTTAGCTTATGCTTTGGAAAAGGAATTACCAGAATTGGGCGAACCGAAGGATTGGCAAGTGGAATACAAATGGGATGGTATTCGCGGACAAATCGTCAAGCGGAATGATGAGATATTTATTTGGTCAAGAGGCGAGGAGTTGGTGACGAGCCAATTCCCCGAATTGGTGGAAGCTATGGCAATCTTTAAGGATGATTTTGTGATTGACGGCGAAATCTTGGCATTGAAAGACAATGCTGTTTTATTATTCAATGATTTGCAGAAACGTCTGAATCGGAAAAACGTCAGTAAAAGAATGCTCGAGGAAATTCCTGTCGGATTTTATGTCTATGATTTGATGGAATGGAATGGCGAAGATGTGCGAGAAAAACCATTATCGTATAGACGGCAGTTGCTTGAAAATTTATTTGATAACGAGAATAAAGCAAAAGACACCATTCTTTCTGAAATACTATCCTTTGAAAATTGGGACGATTTGAATGAGTTTCGAAATAAAGCACGAGAGTTCAATAGTGAAGGGTTGATGCTAAAACAGAAAAACTCACCCTATCATACAGGTCGAAAAAAAGGAGATTGGTGGAAATGGAAAGTGGACCCACTGACCATTGATGCCGTCATGATTTATGCCCAAAAAGGCAGTGGACGTCGCAGTTCGAAATATACAGATTATACGTTTGCTGTGAGAAAAGATGATGGTTTAGTGACCGTTGCCAAAGCCTATTCTGGATTGACTGATAAGGAAATCACGGAAATATCACGCTTTGTAAATAAAAATGCCATAGAAAAATTCGGTCCTGTGAGAACCGTCAAACCTGAATTGGTTTTCGAAATCGCCTTTGAAGGCATCGCCTTCAGCAATCGTCACAAGTCTGGTGTGGCATTGCGTTTTCCACGGATTTTAAGATGGCGTCGTGATAAACCTGTAAGCGAAATAGACGATATTGAAGATGTAAAGAAACTAATCACCAATCCCGTTTGAAAACACTGAAAGATACCGACGGTTATGGCATAATTGCCAATTGGATGGCAGAAAAAGGGCAAAAACCTTTTGACTTTCAATCAAAAACTTGGGAAAGTTACGCTAAAAATTATAGTGGAGTCGTTGTGGCTCCAACAGGATTTGGAAAAACTTTCTCCGTATTTCTTGCTGTGGTCATTGATTATTTGAACAATCCAGACGCACATAAAAAAGGCTTGAAATTATTGTGGATAAGTCCGCTGCGTTCCTTGGCAAAGGATTTGGCAAAGGCGATGAATAAGGCGGTTGAAGAGATTGGTTTGGACTGGACAGTCGAAGTCCGAAATGGTGACACCTCCCAAAAAGATAGACGCCGACAGGAACGCTTGATGCCAGACGTTTTGTTGACCACACCTGAAACAATTCACATTCTATTCAGTCAAAAAGATAATTCAAGATTTTTTAAAAACTTGAAATGTGTTGCGATTGACGAGTGGCATGAACTCTTGGGTTCTAAACGTGGCGTGTTGACGGAATTGGCTTTAACGCGATTGGTCTCACTCACAAAAGATTTAAAAATTTGGGGCATTACGGCAACCATTGGAAATCTCGAAGAAGCTCAAAATGTGTTGATTCCTTATGAAGGTTTTAAGACCAAAATGATTGTTGCCAAAGAAAAAAAACTGATTGAAATCATTTCCGTGCTTCCAGATACAATAGAAGTTCTTCCGTGGGCTGGTCACATGGGTAGCAGTATGGTGTCTAAAATCATTCCAATCATCTACGCGAATCAAACTACTTTGATTTTTACGAACACCCGAAATCACTCGGAAATGTGGTATCAATTTATTCTCAACGAAGCTCCTGATTTGGCTGGACAACTCGCGATTCATCATGGTTCGATTGATTTTACACTTCGTAATTGGATTGAGGATTCC
>JBBSLN010000223.1:0-4629 GCA_038255205.1 Flavobacteriales bacterium | reverse complement strand
CACAAAATCCTGACAGGTCGAAAGGAAATTTTCCATACTAACAGGCAGCTTGGTGGCATCAGCGGGTTTCCAAAACGCAGTGAAAGCGAATACGATACCTTTGGCGTTGGCCATTCATCTACTTCTATTTCCGCAGCTTTAGGAATGGCTATTGCCTCACAATTGAAAGGTGAGGATAAACATCATATTGCAGTAATCGGAGATGCATCCATCGCTAGTGGAATGGCATTTGAAGGCTTGAATCATGCTGGAGTTACTAATGCGAATCTTTTGGTTATTCTAAATGACAACGCCATAGGTATTGACCCGAGCGTTGGTGCATTAAAGCAATATTTAACCAATGTTAAAAAAGGGACTGAAAAACAGGACAATATATTTGAAGCCTTAAATTTCAATTATTCAGGTCCTATTGACGGACATGATATTGATAAAATTATTTTAGAATTAAATCGTTTAAAGACAGTCAAAGGCCCAAAATTTTTACATGTCATTACAACTAAAGGAAAAGGTTTAAAACAAGCAGAAGAACACCAAGTTAGGTACCATGCCCCTGGTAAATTCGATGCAACTACTGGCAATCTAGTTCCTAAAATTCTAACGGAAGAACCTCCAAAGTTTCAGGATGTGTTTGGTTATACCATTGTGGAACTGGCTAAACAAAATGAAAAAATCGTAGGAATCACACCAGCGATGCCTACCGGAAGTTCTTTAAAGTTTATGATGGATGTGATGCCAGAACGTGCTTTTGACGTTGGCATTGCAGAACAGCATGCCGTAACTCTATCCGCAGGAATGGCCACACAAGGAATGGTTGTTTTTTGCAATATTTACTCGACTTTTCTACAACGCGCTTATGACCAAGTGATACATGATGTTGCACTGCAAAATTTACCAGTGATTTTTTGTCTGGACAGAGCTGGATTAGTTGGTGAAGATGGTGCGACCCATCATGGTGTTTTTGATTTGGCTTATCTACGTTGCATTCCGAACCTAATCATTTTTGCACCGCGAAATGAAATTGAGTTGCGCAACATCATGTATACAGCCCAACTTGGATTAAATCATCCCATTGCGATACGTTATCCACGTGGAAAAGGTTTGACTGTCAATTGGAAACAAGCATTTAATCCGATTGAAATCGGAAAAGGTGTCGAATTAAAAAAAGGAACTACAGTAGCCATGTTAAGTATCGGATTTATAGCTGAGAATGTATCAAAAGCAGTTAAGAACATTCATTCAAACGACGCTGTTGGGCATTACGATATGCGATTTGTAAAACCTTTAGATGAAAAACTGTTGCATACCATATTCTCAAGTTATGCATCCATCATTACTGTTGAAGACGGAGTAATCACAGGAGGATTTGGCAGTGCCATACTTGAATTTGCATCACAGAACAGCTACACAATTCCTGTAAAATGCCTAGGAATTGGCGACGAATTTATTGAACACGGAACACTTTCCGAACTTCAACAAGAAGTAGGTGTTGATATTGAAAGTTTATTAAATAACATCGAGAAAGTTCTTACTCTTCATCGTTGATAACCATAGCTGGTTGTTTATTGTTATCATAAACTTGAACATTATCTTGTAGTTGCGGAATTTTACTTTTAGAGATGTCATCGATCACCAATAAAAAAGCTAGTGTCACAAAGAAGATAACAATAGCACCTAATAGATTTTTTTTCATTATAAGTGGGTTAAAACATTGATTCGGACTCAAATATAATAAAATAACGTTAAACCGCAAATTTTTCCGATGAAATGTTTTAAAATAAAAGAGGAAGCTATTAACTTCCCCTTCAATCAAAGATATAATTTACTGGTTATTTTATTACAATTCTTTTAGTTTCAGTGAAATTCGGTCCATTAAACTTCATAAAATACATTCCAGAACTCAACTGTAATGAAAGATCCATTGTACTTCCTGACAAGTCTATGGATTTATTGAAAACCTTTTGACCACCTACATTATAAATTTCAAGTTTAGTCGTTCCAAAATCGCTTTTTGAAGCGATATTTATTCTCCCATTGGAAACCGTTGGGTACACGGAAATTTGATTACTCGCCACTTCGTTTTCCAAAATACTTAAAGGCGCTGAGGTAAATGTAGAAGTAAATAATCCTCTACCATAAGTCGAAGCAAGGATTGTGTTATCTGATGCTCTTAAATCCAAATCCAGAACTTTAGAGTCACTCATTCCATTAAAGGCTGGAATCCAAACTGGATTCGTTACCGTAAAATCAGCTGTCGCCCATACTCCGAGGTCGGTTCCTATAATCAATTCATTTGGAATCAATGGATTTTGCAAAATACATTTTACTGGCATATCGGGAAGATTACCTTCCAAACTTCTCCACGTTGTTCCACTATTACTTGTATACCATACGCTTTGGACACCATAATTATGCATGGTTACAAACATTTCTTGTTCTGTTTGACCAAACTCAATATCAGAGATACTTCCAACGAAACTAGGCCCTGATATGTTACTAAAGCCTGGAGCAAAATTAGCAAAATTGACTTTGAGCAATCTTCCATTTCTCAAACCCACATAAAGGGTGGTCGAACTTGTGTTGAATGGAGACACTTTAAAAGCACTCGGAGAAGAATTGAGCAATGCATTAGTTATAAAAGTATTTGTAACTCCAGCTTGACCGTCCATGAACGTTGAAATGCGTTCAATACGGCGATCCGATCCTGAGCTGGCATTAGAATAAAGTATATTCAGATTTTTATCTAATGCAGCTTCATTTATAAAGCTGCCATTAGGATTATCTGCCGTGCCAGGATCGGAGATAATATAGCCATTTGAAATCGATGGATAATTTAAATATACGTGCGTATTTCTGGGATATGTAGTAATTATATATTTTGTTCCAATATCATCAATCTCCGTAAATCC
The DNA here is from genome assembly GCA_038255205.1 of Flavobacteriales bacterium. Taxonomy (GTDB): domain Bacteria; phylum Bacteroidota; class Bacteroidia; order Flavobacteriales; family Flavobacteriaceae; genus JBPOFM01. Next base: position 1,723 of record JBBSLN010000223.1, on the reverse strand, counting down.
GCCGTCACCTCCTAGAAAATCGGTGAATGGATTGGTACCAGCTGCTCCATTATTCAATACTTGCGTTCCATTATCTTGTGTACCACCAGCAAAATCATCGCCATTTGCACTTCCAGTCCCATCCAAAGTTCCATAATAAAACTGGGTAGTTATGTACTCTCTATGACGCGATTGTATGCCACTACCGCCAGTTGTTACCGCGAGGTTACTTGCAAAATAAACACCTCCATCATTACCTATAACTGCTTGGTTATCGTTACTTCCAGGCCTAAAAACAATGGCATGTTGGTCAGCATGTACTAAAGGCACATTCAAAGTATTTAATCCTGGATTATTCGACCATTTTGAAATTTGAGTCCATGTTATTCCATTGTTATTGGATACAAATAAATCAATCCCTCCAACATATAGAAGTCCATTTTGGTCGACCTCAATTGGTAAATTGTAGAAAGCTTGACCTCTAGTATAATCTGTTGCTGGTATACCATTATCTGCATCATTTGGCTCATTTAAAGCTGAAAAAGTTGCAAATGCATCAGTCGTTGTAAAAAGATCAGCAGCGCCATTGACGTTTGCAGCAATCCAAAATCGATTGGCATCTGTACTTGAAACTTCCAATTCGGTCCTTCTAGCATTAGGAATTGTATTGATCAATGTAAAACTTATACCATCCGTTGACCTATAAATATCTCCTCCAGCGTTGCCAGAAACACTTCGTGTGGTAGTAAACCATATATTGTTGTTGATGTCAATTTCGATATCGTTTGGATTTTTATAGAGTCCATTTTCATGTAAGATATTGTATCGACTCCAGCTGGCTCCATTATCAACCGATTTATATACTCCTGTCTGGTTGACACCATTAAAATTATTAGGACTGGAAGCAGCTCCATAAATCGCACTGGCAACGGCAATGTACAGTTCAGTAACTCCAGAAACATTTCTTGCAACTATATCATTGATATAAAAAATACCGTTGACAAAGCCATCATTAAAACTCTCATAACCACCAAAAATATTTTGCCAGGTGACACCAGCATCGGTTGATTTCCATACCCCCCTACCCACTGCGTCACCAGAGACATAAGATTCTCCAGAACCTATATAAAATGTACTGGAATTATTTGGGTCAGAAATAATAGTCGTTACGGCAATATTGGCTTGCATACCAGTTACCAATGTCCATGAAGTGTTTGCATTGGTGATATCTTCATTCACCCAAAGGCCACCTGAAACACCGCCTGCAAAAACACGTGTATAATCATCAGCTGTATTCGCATTGCCTACATCATTAGGGTCGAACATGATTCCTCTAGTACGTCCTCCTTGATTGTTAGGACCTCTATTAATCCAAGGGTTTGAACTTTCTCCTCCTACGCCACGACGAAAACTTCGTTGGTCGTTTAATTGAGCTTGAATAGCGTCCAAACGTTCTGGCATAGGTCTGCCAGTATTAGGGTCCATGGTCAAATCCCAAAGTTGTTCATAATAAGCATTGGGCGGGATTGCTAATGCTTTTCGGTCTTTTTTTGATAAAATTTGTGTTTCTTTAAACGGGCTGTTATCCAAAAATGTTTGATGCTTTTCTCTTAATTTCTCAATTTCAGTTTTCTGTGTCGATTCTGCACAAGATAGCATTAACATAAGGATGGCAAAAACGCCGGAAGTAATAAGTAATTTCTTTTTCATAGTTAAATTTTTATAAATAATTTCCTTTCAATTT
>JBBSLN010000222.1:0-4637 GCA_038255205.1 Flavobacteriales bacterium | reverse complement strand
TGTGAATGAAATCATTCGCGAGAAAATCTTGATACACTACAAAAAGGAAATTCCGTATGCTGTCGAAATCGATACAGAAGAATTCTTTGAGGAAGAAACCATCATCCGTATGCGTTCCGTCATCATGGTAGAGCGTGAAACTCAAAAAGGCATCATCATTGGTCACAAGGGTTTGGCGTTAAAAAGGGTAGGAGTAGAAGCACGAAAAGATTTGGAAAAGTTCTTCGGGAAACAAGTGCATTTAGAATTGTATGTTAAGGTCAATAAAAACTGGCGCTCGAATGCAAATCAGTTGAAGCGATTTGGATACAACCAAAAATAAGTTTGCAGAGTAAGAAGTAGGCAGTAAGTAGTATGCAGTGGGCAGTAGGCAGTGGGCAGTAGGCAGTCATCAGAAATCAGTCTTCGGTCTTCCGTCTTCGGTCTTCCGTCTTCGGTCTTCCGTCTTCCGTCTTCCATCTTCCGTCTTCCATCTTCCGTCTTCCATCTTCCGTCTTCCATCTTCCGTCTTCCATCTTCCGTCACAATATTAAGCTTGTAGTGTTCTCTGTGTACCTCTGTGTTTTTCTCTGTGTGACTCTGTGTAATAGCTTCAGTTTGTTAAGTCAAGTGGTTATTTTCTAAAGTGTAATTCATAAAGTCATGCAATCGATGCATTTCCGGTTTACCTTTACTTCGTCCCATTCTTCCTGCAACGTACAAACCAAACCAAACGAAAACCATCAAAATCATCAACCCAAGTTGAATCCCATACGGATTTCCCAAAGTCCAATTCGTATAGCTCCAAATACCGAAGGCGATAAACATACCAGCCACAAAAAAGTGAACGAACATAAACAGCGTCCAAACAGTCGGATTTGGCCCGAACAAGCCATGAAGCATGGAAGTTTTCGAATCGATGTCATTCACTTCAAGATGTAGTTGAGGTGACCAAAAATGTTGTTTATGTTTTGGAAATCGTATAAATACATGATCGTCCACACGACTCAAAATAAAATCGGATTGTATGTTTTTTGCTTCATGGAATACCTTCAAAACGTCCTCATTGGAATGATTAAGTTCCATTTTAAAGCGTGGTCGTAATACAATCTTGTTAGTAGTCGGCATATCAATTATTTAATGAGCGTAAATTACTGTTTTTTCTTCAGAAAGTAAACACTACCTTTGCACTCGCTTACAGGATATGTAATGCAGATAAAATATAGGATATGAGCAATATAGTAGCCATAGTAGGCCGTCCGAATGTCGGAAAATCAACATTTTTCAATCGTTTAATTCAACGTCGCGAAGCAATTGTCGATGCAGTAAGTGGTGTCACGAGAGATCGTCATTATGGAAAATCCGAATGGAATGGTCGTGAGTTTACGGTCATTGATACGGGTGGTTATGTTTTGGGGAGCGATGATGTGTTTGAGGCTGAAATTGATAAACAGGTCGAGCTCGCGATTGATGAAGCCGATGTTATCATATTTATGGTGGATGTCGAAGGTGGAGTTACAGGTATGGATGAAGATGTTGCCACGCTATTGCGAAAAGTCAACAAACCCGTCTTTTTAGCGGTTAACAAAGTAGATAACAACAAAAGAGCAGAAGATTCCGTCGAATTCTATTCATTGGGATTAGGAGAATACTATAACATTGCCAGCACGAGTGGAAGTGGAACAGGTGATTTATTGGATGAAGTCGTAAAAGCATTACCTCCATATGAACCAGAAGTAGAATCAGAATTGCCTCGCTTCGCGGTGGTAGGTCGTCCTAATGCTGGGAAATCCTCTTTTATCAATGCCTTAATTGGTAAAGACAGATACATAGTTACGGACATTGCAGGTACAACGAGAGATTCCATCGATACAAAATATAATCAATTTGGTTTTGAATTTAACTTGGTAGATACCGCTGGAATCCGTCGTAAATCAAAAGTAAAGGAAGACTTAGAATTCTATTCCGTCATGCGAAGTATTCGCGCCATCGAACATTGTGATGTCTGTTTGGTCATTGCGGATGCCGATAGGGGTTTTGATGGACAGGTGCAAAATATATTTTGGCTCGCAGAACGCAATCGCAAAGGTATCGTCATCTTGGTTAACAAATGGGATTTGATTGAAAAGGAAACCAATTCTGCTCGTGACTTTGAAAAGAAAATCCGGAAGGAAATTGAGCCATTTACAGATGTGCCAATTGTCTTTATATCTGTGCTGAACAAACAGCGTATTTTCAAAGCCATCGAAACCGCTGTGGAAGTCTTTAAGAATCGTTCCAAAAAAATCAAGACCAGCAAACTCAACGAAGTCATGCTACCTATCATTGAAAACAATCCGCCTCCAGCCTTGAAAGGTAAATTTGTAAAAATAAAATACATCATGCAGTTGCCGACGCCGCAGCCACAGTTCGCTTTTTTCTGTAATTTACCTCAATACGTCAAAGAGCCGTATAAGCGATTTTTAGAGAACAAATTAAGAGAGCAATTTGATTTTCATGGTGTGCCGATTAGTGTATATATGAGGAAAAAATAACATCTGTTTCTTCAGTTTTATGCTTTTTTTAAGAAAATTCATACGAAAAGTAATTTATATTCGTTTTTCTGAAAAAGCTACTAATCATCAATCAATCAAATGAAAAACATCTTTTTAATATGCGCCCTTTTATGGGTCAGCATTTCTTTGTCCCAAACCAAATTTAAAATTTCAGGAAAAGTCATTGCAGAACAGGACAGTATCGCTCTTGAATCTGCAACTGTTTATCTTGAAACAATTAAGGATAGCACTTTAGTCACCTATACGATAACCGATAAAAACGGAAAATTTTCCATAGATGACAAAACATACACTGACAAATTAAGACTGATCATTTCATTGGTAGGATTTGAAACCTATAACCGAGAGCTGAATATCAACAAAAGTGAAATCGATTTAGGAACGATCAAGATGCCAAATGCCAACATGTTAGATGAGGTCGTCATCAATTCAAGATCACCAATTACAGTTAAAAAAGACACTTTAGAATTCAATGTGGCATCCTTTAAAACTAAGAAAGATGCCAATGTTGAAGATTTACTGAAGGAATTACCAGGTGTGGAAGTGGATGATGATGGAAAAATAACAATTAACGGAAAGGAAGTCAATAAAATATTGGTCAACGGAAAACCATTCTTTGGTGATGACCCAACAATTACTACCAGGAATTTAACTAAAGAAATTATTGACAAAGTTCAGGTTACGGATACCAAGTCAAAATCTGAAGGTTTTACGGGTGAAGCAGGTGACTCTGAAAATAAAACGATTAACCTGACTATCAAAGAAGAAAACAACAAGGGGGTCTTTGGTCGTGTTGCGGCTGGTGCTGGGACTGACAAGCGATACGAGTACGCAGGTATGGTCAATTTATTTGATAATGAGCAGCGTATAAGTGTCTTGGCCGGTGGGAATAATATCAATTCAGCAGGTTTTAGTTTTGGCGAAATCCGTAAGATGTTTGGCGGTGGAAATTCAGTTTCCTGGAACAGCAATGGCTCTTTTTCAATTGATGGACGCTCCTTTGGAGGTGGAGAAGGTATTACAAGGTCCAATAACCAAGGTGTTAATTATGCAGATGAATTAGCTAAAGGTGTGGATATTTCTGGCGATTATTTTCATTCTGGAAGCCATTCTGACAATGCAACAACCACCGAACGTGAAAATATCTTACCAGACAGACGCTATTTTACCAATTCCAGTTCTGATTCGCAATCAGATACGGACAGCCATACGGTTAATTTAGGCTTTGATGTGGAGGTAGATTCTACGTTTTTGATCAATGTAAGCCCAACATTTCGTTATTCAAAAGCGTCGACCCGATTCAATAGACAGGAAGCATCGCGTGATGAGGGCAACATTTTAACCAATCAATCCATAACCTCCTCATTCGTAGAAAATGATGGGAAAAATTTCAGAAATGAGTTGGAAATTACAAAAAAATGGGGTGATAAAGGTGCCTATGTGCGATTTCAGATTAACAATGATATCAATTCAACGGTTGCGGAAGATTTTTTGAATTCTGAAACCAATATTTTCGGTGATAATCCCAATGACATCATCAGAAACCAATTGACGGATAGCGAACGTGACAATACCGAGCTTCGAACAGGGGCAACCTATCGATTGCCATTGGTTGCTAAAAAATGGTTTTTGGATTTCGAATACCAATATGAAACAGAGAGACGGGAAAACCGGGAAAGTACCTTTGATTTTGATACTGCATCACAGACTTATTCAGACTTTAACCTCGCTTTAAGTACTGATTTCATCAATAAAAACAGAGTTGGAACACCGAGTGCTAAATTGGCCTACAATTCGGAGAAAATGAACTTTGGTATTGGTTCTGGATATAGTTACAGAAGTATCGAAAACAATGACCAATTAAGACCAGAATTAAGTCTAAAGCGGAATTTTGAGTTTATTCAATTAGACGCCAACTTTAACTATCGATTCAATCCAAAAATGTCGCTTTACTTTGATTATGACTATGACAATCAAGCGCCAGCGATTTCGCAACTACAACCTTTTCAGAACGTTTCAGATCCGTTAAATACAGTCACGGGAAATCCGAATCTAAGACCGACACAAGAGCATAGTGCCTATCTCGGTTTTAATAAATATGAC
>JBBSLN010000221.1:0-4658 GCA_038255205.1 Flavobacteriales bacterium | reverse complement strand
TTCCTGTAGTTTTTTGTTGAATACGGCAGAATTCCAAATGTCGTCGCGTTTGATATTTTCGGAATAAAAAACGTATTTATCAGCTTTGACTTTTTCGGATAGTTGTGCCGTATGTTGCAACAAATATTTGTAAATATCCAAAGCAGATTCGTCTCCAACTGTTTTCGCTAATCGCGTTTTGCATTTGCCCAATTCTGGATTTCGGGTAAAAATAATCAATGCTTTTTTTGACGTTGGGAAATGAAAATCTTTTGCCATTTCGTTGTCGCTGCTGGTGTTATTTGTGCTTAAAATACCCATTTATCGTGTTTGTGATAGAAGTTTGTTTCTACTTTCAAAATTAAGTAAAGTATGGTTTTTTTGCCACGAATACACGAATGAATTTTTTATAATTTAATTATAAATGTGAGGTGATATAACTGAAAACTGCGACTGCGACTGAAAACTTTTTCTAATCATAGATTTTAACTCCCTTCTTCACCCACTTACTCCATTCTTTTGAAAACGCGTGAATGCTATCGGTTTCATTTTCTTTTAAATTGTAAATAGGGAAGTCTTTGTTTTTCCATTCAAAAATTCCACCATATAGATTGTAGACATTAGTAAAACCTGCCTTCTTAAGTTTTTCGGCAACCGTCTCTGAACGAATCCCTAATGAACAATACACCACTATTTTTTTGTCTTTGTTGCCTAATTTATCCTGAATGGAATCTATTTCAAAACAGTTATAGCCAACAAAAATGGCATCTTTCAAATGGCTAACATCATATTCCTCTTTTTCTCGAGCATCTAGGATAATAGCATCAGTTTTTGGCATTGCCAACTCTTGCACCGAAATGTAAGGTGCTCGATTCCTGTTATATTGATTGAGCAATTCATCCAATGTTTTCTGGGCATTGGCTTGAAATGTAAAGCAACTCAATAAAAAGATAAAAAGTAATTTCATGTTACAAATCGGTGTTATCCAATTAAAATTTAGAATAGTTTCAAATTTTTAAAGTTTATATTTTCAACCCTTTTCCGAATTGAGTTTTTGTTCTTGATTTTTGCAGTCCCGATTTTTCGGGACAGTCTTGGTTCTTTCTTGCATTTTATAAATTTATTCCAAAACCTTGCCAACCACTTTCCACTGCAGGTAAAATTTCGGTATTGTCCCAAATACCTGTGATTATGGTGCGTGCATATTCCTCGGGCAAGAGTCCATTTTGCATCAACTTGCTCGTAAGTTTATGCTTGTACTTGAAGGAATGGTGCTTAAAGTAAAAGGAATCTTGTTTGTCATCCAAAATTGCATACCACACGCTCGGTGTACCATCGTTTGCAGGCATCCCCATAACACCTGGATTGAGCCAAAGCAACTTTTTCTGTTGATTATGAAACGGTAAACCACAATGACCAGCAATAATCACGTCACTTTTGGTCGCTTCAAAATTGGTTTGCTTACGTTCCCAAGGTGTGGATTTGAAAATGAATTCAGATGTATTGAAATATGAGCCATGGACGACCATCGCTTTTTTTCCAGCGTATTCAAATGAGATATGGTCTGGCAACGTTGCCATAAATTCTAACGAACTTTTGGATAATTTACTCTGTGCAAATGGATACCACTGTTGTGAAAATCCATCACATCGTGACCCTTTTCTAAAATCACATCCACAATCTTCAGCACCTTCTCGTAATTGAATTTCAACATTTCCTGCAATGCTTCGTGCATTCCAAAGCTTAAATAACTGAACGGTTTCTTCTGGTTGCGCACAATAACCGACGATATCGCCTGTACAAATGCAATTTTCTGGTGAAATGTTATGAGTTTCGGCAATGCTTTTTAATTTTTCTAAAGCTTGAAGATTGCTGTATACACCACCAAATAGTAGCACTTTACCCGAAAGTTTTCCTATATGTTCTATTTTTTTAGCCATTTCGGAATCAAATATAAGAGAATACAACTTGCAAGACCAAACACATTGACCCAAAGTAAATCGGCATATTTTCCTTCTGTAAAAATCAAGGCTTTTGGGAAGGCATCAAACACCAAAATAAATCCAAAAACAAGACCACAAATTACACTCAAATAAAAACTTATTCTTGGCACATCTTTATTCCAAAAAATAAAAACAGGTGTTAAGCCAATAACCATAGTTCCGGAAATTGTGGTGGCTGATAATATTTCTGCATTTAAGAAAACCGGAAGCGTTCCTAAAATGGCAATCGCTGCCATGGAAGCTCGACCAAAGGTCAGATTCCTTCCCATTTTTAGGTCAATTGCAAGCAGTTTTGAAAACGATGAAAACGTCGAGTCGAGCGTGGAAGCTGCTGAAGTTATCATGATAAAATTTATAACCAATAAAATGACCACCCCAAAGGCTTTTCCAACTTCTACAGCAGCTTGTCCTTGCATGCCTTGGGCTTGAGCATAAACTCCAATAATACTAAATAACACAATGCACAAACCTCCCAAAACACTTGCCCACAGAAAACTTTTAAGCGTCACTTTTGGGGAAGAAATAAAAGCTCTATCAGTCAAAACAGGGTCATGGAATGGGTAACTGAACGATTGGATAATCGCAGCAAAAAAGAGATTCAAGCCGAGTTCAAAACTCCAAGTTCCAGAAGTGGCAACTTCATTTACAGTAAAATCATCTTTTGTAAAAACACTCCATAGAATAACGCACAGCAACACCGAAAATAATCCCATTTGAATAACATCCGTAAAAATGGAACTACTCAATCCGCCCTTTACGGCGTATGCCAAGGTCAGAAGCGTGAAAACAATTATCGACCAATAATAAGGCTCACTACATTGTTCCCCAAAGTACGTCCCAATGACAGTTGTATTACTCCACACTTCATTAAATAGACGAATGGCAATCAAAATCGAAAACAAAGCCATCGCACCTTTCCCAAATTTTGTGGTCAAAAATTGATGAATACTATAAAAACCTCCTTTAGTTCTCATTTGATAGATGAGAATTCCGGCAACGGCAAATGACAAATAATAACCAGCATAAGCAACGCCACCAACAATCCCGAAATCGAGACCAAGATTGGCCGCATTGGTAATGCTTTTGGCGAAAATCCAAGAAATAATCAAACTTCCAGTTAGCACAAAAGCATTGGGTGCTTTTTTGTGCTTGGTTGCTTTAAAAAATTGACTCGTGGTTTTTGCCAATGGCGAAATCACAAAGAGTATCAAACTCGATGCAATTATTAGAATCCATTGCCAATTTATTACTTCCATATAATTTGCTTAAGACCTTTCAGGTTTTGAAAACCTGAAAGGTTTGTTTACGCAATAGTTCCCTTCCTTTGGAAGGGTTAGGGTAGGCTTTCTATTCATCCCACCAAACTGGTACATTGATACTATTTCCATCGGTCGCAGTTGCAGCAACATTATAATTTTGTGCATTCAATGCCTCTTCTTCCGCAGGATAAGGCAACCTCGCAGGAATCAAATCGTTGTTTAGACTTGCCGAAATGGTGCGTAATGCTGGAAATCCCGTTCTTCGATATTCCACCCAACCTTCATAACCGTTGATGATATTGGCTATCCATTTTTGAGTGATAATTTGTTGGACAGGTGTCGTGCCTGTTGCATTGAATGCTGCTGGACCAGTTAAATAATCGGTTGGCAATGTGGTGTTCCAATATTGAAATGCCATGGTCACGCCGTTTTCATATAATGTTTGTGCATCTGCAGTAATCAAGTTTCTCGCTGCTGCTTCTGCTAAAGCAAATTGTGTTTCCCACGCGGTTATAAAATTGGCATCCAAAACTGACGTATCTTCCCTGAAGGCAGTTCCAGCCAAAGAATAATCAGCCAAAGCGATTGAGGTTTGCGAGGCATCTATTCCATTTAATAATCCGTTAAATGCCCCAGAATTTGAATTGGAAAACGGTCTAAAAAATACATTGATTCTTGTGTCATTCAATCCGACCAAAATATCTTCCATAGTTTCTGACAGCACAAAATTGTTGAAATCTCCAACTCGTAATTGTGCCAAACGAAAACTATTCGGTTCGGTATTGCTAAAATTGAAAATCGCATTCTGACCATTGGTTGTAATATAATTTCCTGCGTCGAAAATACTTTGCAATTGTGCAGAAACATCCATTTTGTCAGAGATGCGTATCAGATATTTGATTTTTAAACTGTTCGCAAAACGTACCCAAGATTGTAAATTTCCGTTATACAAAATATCGCCTTTTAACGGAATGGCATCACTGTAAGCGTTGATGGCTGCAATACCTTTATCGAGATTGTCTAAAATACCACCTTCCATTAGATAGATGTCTTCTTGTTTGTCATAAACTGGCGTGACCGTTCCGTTGACACCGTTGAATGCTTCAAAATAGGGGACATCGCCAAATAAATCCGTCAAGCCTGCTGCCATATATGCTTTTAAAATCAAGGCTGGACCTTCATAAACTCTAAAAACTTCAGTCGTTCTTGATTTTGTTAACAGGATTTCATTATCTCTTAAATTAGTGTAAAACACAGGCCAAGGATTTCCGCCTAATTGTGGCGATTTCAGTGCATGTCTATCAAAAAGGTTAAAGTCCAATGCTGTGCGATGCTGTGACAATAAATCGCCTGCCACAAAGCCTTCGTAACTCATTTGTTCCCCAAAATCGTAAATGACCTGACGCAGCAATAAACT
>JBBSLN010000220.1:0-4658 GCA_038255205.1 Flavobacteriales bacterium | reverse complement strand
TTTCAAAAAAGAAAAAACAATCGTTGGTGGTACAAAAGATGTTCATTTCGACAAAATAAAGGCACTGCATCCAGATATCATTTTATGCAACAAGGAGGAAAATACACTTGAAATGATTCAGCAATTGGAGACAATAGCTCCCGTTCATATCAGTGATATTGTCACGATTGAAGATTGTCTGAAATTGATAGGAATGTATGGCGCTATTTTTTACAAAGAAAGCAAGGCAACAGAAATAAGTAGCGAAATTCAAACCAAATACGAGGATTTCAAATTGTTCATCAAAGAGCAACCTAAATTAAAAACAGCTTATTTTATTTGGAAAAAACCGTGGATGGTGGCTGCAAAACAAACATTTATTGATGAAATGATGCAGCTTAATAAGTTTGAGAACTATTATAAGCATCTCAATAGGTATCCAGTAATTAAATTGATAAAAAGTAAAAAAGTGAGTGCAGAATTAGTGTTGCTGTCAAGCGAGCCGTTTCCGTTTAAAGAAAAGCATAAAGGATTAATGAAGGAATTTTTCCCGCATTCAAAAATCATCGTTGTCAATGGTGAAGCCTTTTCTTGGTATGGTACCAGACTTCTTATAGCGTTCGATTATTTTAAATCGCTGCATCAAAATCACCTGAATTGGAATTCTTCAGATTTAACATGATTTTCTTCAACTTTGAAGCTTCATGATACAAAAAATCACTCACACCAGCATCTGTTTGTATCAAATTATAGGCCTCTTCTATAAATCGTAAGTAACTTTGTTCTAATTCTTTCAGATTCAACGCTTCGCTAAAACCGATTTTTATTTTTCCGACTTTACAAAAATGTGTATTCATAACTAATCCATTTAAACTATATATACGAAGTCGTTAATCCTTTCAGATTTGAAAAAATGTTAAATAATTAATAATAAATTATTCAGGAACCTGTTGCAGCGTTTCACGATTTAAAAACCGCAATCTGTTTAGTTTGTAGAGAAGTTTGTACGCCTTATATTCAGATAAGTCACTCAATGCTGAATCTGTTTGGCGAAAATTATAAGCCTGCTCAATCAATTCCTTATACCGAACTTGCAGCTTTTGTTGGTGTTCTATGATTTCAGATAATGTCCTCATCAGTAAAGAGGGATAAGTTAATAATGCTTGTTTAATAAATGATCTTTCTAAAATTCAGTTGTGTCAAATAATTATTAAACCTTTACCGAAATCATCTTTGCGATTATCTAGACTTAAATATATTTAAAATATTATTATTGAGCAAGTTAAAATTTGAAATAAGTTAAAATAAATAACATATGAGTTCATAAAAAAAATCGGCCCGAAGATGTGGGCCGATTCTAAACTAACTTTTGCAAATCCAAATTAAAGTTGACTAACTGCTTTACTTTGCTTTACAAAGATGCTTTTTTATGATGTAATCAATGTTAACTTTATATTAGGTTTACATTAACAATTGTTAATGTATTGGATGATAATCTTTCAATATTTTAATTGTCAATCGCAATTCGTAAATCTAAAATCGTAACTGCACTAGTCCTGCAGGCCAAAAACCCTTCTCAACAAGTCAGTTGTTCTTGAAGATACTTTAGTTCTTATCTCTTTTTCTTCCACAGCAATCATTGTATATACCCCTTTTAAAGCTTCACTAGTAACGTAATCAGTCAAATTCGGATTGACGTCCGTAGTAAACGGGATGGCATTGTATCTATTGATGAGATTCTCCCAAACCCGGTCCGCGCCCACTTTTGCAAAGGAATTATTGATAACCGGATGAAATTTGTCGTACAAGGACGTTTGTGTTTTGCTTGTTAAATATTGTGTGGCAGCATCATTTTGACCTAAAAGAATATTTTTCGCATCATTGAACGTAATTTCCTTTACGGCATTCACAAAAATTGGGGTCGCTTCCTTCACGGCATCTTCAGCGGCTCTGTTCAATACTTTTAAGCCTTCATCCGCTAGGTTTCCTAAACCAATATCCCGCAAGCCTTTATCGACTTTTTGAAGTTCGGCTGGCAATAAAATCTTTACCAATTCATTTTTATAAAATCCGTCGGTCTGTGTCAATTTTGTGACTTGCTTGTCTATCCCAAAATCCAAGGCTTGCCTAAGACCCGCAGCTATTTCTGTATTGTTCAAAATGCCTCCTTGTGGTAAAGAGTCTACAACTCCTTGTAATTCAGCGCATGAGGTTAGGGTAAAAATAGTAAACAAAGCAATCAGTGATTTTTTCATAGGTCATATATTTTAACGAGTTCAAAAATAATTTAAAAGGATTGGATAAACTGTTTTTGGGCAAGTTTTTAAACTAAAAAACCGCGTTATCCACTATATCTTTTTTATGCCTTTCATATATAGTGCCAAGATTTAAAATTTTGGCTGTGGCATAAAAAAGGATGCCGTTTCTACCGCTCTTGCAATGCTAAACTATTCTCAATATTGCCTTACTTCTTTTGAAAAATCCGTAAATTTGTATCACTTTTTAAACGAATTATTACAGATGACACAAGTAGAACCATACAAGCCAAAACATAAAGTACGAATCGTCACTGCAGCCTCTCTTTTTGATGGTCATGATGCCGCGATTAACATCATGCGTCGTATCATTCAATCTACGGGAGTTGAGGTGATTCATCTTGGACACGATAGAAGTGTAGAGGAAGTTGTAAATACTGCCATTCAAGAAGATGCCAATGCCATTGCGTTGACCTCCTACCAAGGTGGGCACAATGAGTACTTTAAATATATGTATGATTTATTGAAGGAGAAAGGTGCGGAGCATATCAAGATATTTGGCGGTGGTGGCGGTGTGATTCTTCCAGAGGAAATCAAGGAATTGATGGATTATGGCATCACGCGTATTTATTCGCCAGATGATGGACGTGAACTTGGGTTGCAAGGGATGATTAACGATTTGGTGAAAACTTCTGATACCCCAAGCCCATCCCTAGCCCTTCCCGAAGGGAAGGGAATCAATGGCGAATTAAAAGATAAAGACGTCAATATGATTGCAAGATTGATAAGTCTTGCAGAGAACAGGCACGAAGAATTTGAAAAATATTTCAACGGCATGAGTTCCTCCCCTTCGGGGAGGTCAAGAGGGGATTCCCCTGTCCTTGGTATTACTGGGACTGGTGGTGCTGGTAAATCTTCTTTGGTGGATGAACTGGTGCGTCGTTTCTTAATTGACTTTCCAGAGAAAACGGTTGGCTTGGTGTCTGTTGATCCTTCCAAACGTAAAACAGGTGGTGCTTTGCTTGGTGACCGTATCCGAATGAATGCTATTAACAATCCTCGTGTGTATATGCGAAGTTTGGCGACGCGTCAATCTAATTTGGCATTGTCTAAATACGTTCATGAAGCTATTGAAGTCTTGAAAGCTGCCGAATACGATTTAATTATCATTGAGACTTCCGGGATTGGTCAATCGGATACCGAAATCATAGAGCATAGTGATGTGTCTTTATACGTCATGACGCCAGAATTTGGAGCGGCTACACAATTAGAGAAAATCGATATGCTTGATTTTGCGGATTTGGTGGCTATCAATAAGTTTGATAAACGTGGGTCACTGGATGCTTTGCGCGATGTTAAAAAGCAATATGTTCGAAATCATCAGCTTTGGGATGTTAAACAAGATGAGTTGCCTGTTTACGGCACGATTGCATCCCAATTCAACGACCCAGGCATGAACACCCTCTACAAAGCGGTCATGGATAAAATCGTTGAGAAGACAGAGGCCGATTTAAAATCGACCTTTGAAATTTCGGACGAGATGAGTGAGAAGATTTTCGTCATACCACCGTCGAGAACACGGTATTTATCAGAGATTGCCGAAACCAATCGTGCGTATGACAAAACTGCCAATGAGCAAGTTGAGGTCGCTCAAAAGTTGTACGGAATTTATAAAACAATTGAATCCGTTTTAGACGTCATTGCGAGCGCAGAGAAGCAATCTTATCTTGATAAGCACGGAATTAATTCAGACGAAATTTTAAAACAAGCTTCTGATGAAAACAAAGACTTTATCAAATTACTGGTTGGCGAATTCGACCGCGTAAAACTCAATCTTGACCCTTATAATTGGGAGGTAATTACAGGTTGGGATGCTAAAGTCAAAACGTATAAGGACCCCATCTACTCGTTTAAAGTAAGAGATAAAGAAATCAAAATAGAAACACATACAGAGTCGCTTTCGCATACACAATTGCCGAAAGTGGCGCTACCGAAGTACCAAGCTTGGGGCGATATTTTAAGATGGACCTTGCAGGAGAATGTTCCTGGGGAGTTTCCATTTACTGCTGGACTGTATCCTTTCAAACGGACGGGTGAAGACCCAGCACGTATGTTTGCGGGTGAAGGTGGACCGGAACGTACCAACAGACGGTTTCACTATGTGAGTATGGGATTGCCAGCGAAACGCTTATCGACCGCCTTTGACAGCGTGACGCTTTACGGGAACGACCCAGATTTGCGACCAGATATTTATGGGAAGATTGGTAACGCAGGTGTGAGCATCTGTTGTTTGGATGATGCGAAGAAGTTGTATTCTGGATTTGATCTGGCAAGCGCAATGACCTCAGTGAGTATGACCATCAATGGGCCAGCGCCGATGTTGTTGGGCTTTTTTATGAATGCTGCGATTGACCAACAGTGCGA
>JBBSLN010000219.1:0-4700 GCA_038255205.1 Flavobacteriales bacterium | reverse complement strand
GATTCAACATCGGTTAAAAAAACAAATTTCTACTTTCATTATTTAATAGAAAATGGTATTTTCGCGCACTTATATTTTATAATACATACAACAAAATGGCAGTTTTAAATAAAATTAGACAACGTTCAATTTTTCTTATTGTAATTATAGCACTTGCCTTGTTTGCATTTGTGCTTTCTGATTTGTTCAGAAACTCCAGTGCTTTTTCAGGATCACAGGATGTTATCGCTTCGATAGATGGTACTGATATTAATCGTGATGACTTTATGGGTCAAGTAGAAATGGTGCAACGCCAAATGGGACCAAATGGCACATCAACGCAAGCAATGAACCGAGTTTGGGATCAGGAAGTACGAAAAGCGGTATTGCAAAAGCAATTTGAAGAGTTGGGATTGACTGTTGAGAAAGATCAAATGCGAGAATTATTAAAACAAAATCTTTCGAGTATTCCTGATTTCAGTAATGAGGCCGGTATTTTTGATGAAAATAAATTGAATGAATTCATAGCCAACTTAAAAGCAATCAGTCCTGATAGAGCACCAATTGGTAATTCATTGATCAATTATGACGAATGGGTGGATAACGAAAAAACTATTGCCTTTAGTGGTCAACAGCAATCGTATTTTAATATGATCAAAGCGGGCGTCACCAGCACATTGGGCGAGGCTGAAGTGGAGTATAATTTAGAGAACGAAACTGTCGATTTAAAATATGTTCAAGTTCCATATACGACAATTGCAGATAGTCTTGTGAATGTTTCAAAATCTGAAATTTCCAGCTATATGGACGCTCACAAGAAAAAGTTTGAAGTAGAAGCGTCGAGAGATATTAATTTCGTTGAGTTTAAAGAAGTTGCTTCTGTCGAAGATGAAGATGAGGTTAAAGGCAACGTTCTTTCAATGATGGACAATAAGGTGGAATATAATGACGTGTCAAAATTAACTGATACCATAAGGGGTTTCCGTAACGCCAAAGATGTTGAAGGATTTATCAACACCTATTCCGACGTTAAATATAATGATGCCTTTGTGAAAAAAGACGCATTACCTGCTGGAGTACAAGATACAATCTTTAATCTTGGAGTTGGTGAGTACTACGGTCCTTATACGGATGGTGGTATGTACAAGATGACTAAAGTGGTAGCTGAAAAGAGCTTACCAGATTCCGTAAAGGCTAGACATATTTTAATTCCTTTTGTAGGTTCTCGTTCAGCATCTGAAGAAACCGTACAATCTGAAATTGAAGCGAAAGCGACAGCAGACAGTTTATTATCAGTTATCAAATCAAATCGTAAAAAGTTTGTAAGCTTATTGGACTTCTCTGTTGATAAGGTGAGTAACGAAAAAGAAGGTGTCTTGGATTATTACGCTTACAATGCCATGGTGCCTGAATTTAGAGATTATACCTTTGAAAGCAAAACAGGTGATTTAGGAGTGGTAAAATCTGATTTTGGATTTCATGTGATTGAGATTTTAGGACAAAAAGGAAATAGTAGGTTGGTTAAAGTAGCAACATTAGCCCAAAAGATTGAGCCTTCCGAGAGAACTATTGATGCTTCTTTCAATAACGTTTCAAACTTTGAGATTGCAATTCAAAAGAAAGATTTTCAAGAAGTTGCAAAAGAGAAAGATTTACAAGTAAAACCAGTGAATGGCATCAAGGAATTGGACGAAAATATTCCAGGAATAGGAAGTCAAAGAGCTATCGTGCGTTGGGCTTTTGAAGATGGAACTGAGCTGGGTGATACAAAACGTTTTTCCATTGCAAGTGGAGGTTATGTAGTTGCACAAGTATCTGCAATTAATAACAAAGGATTGATGAGTGTGGAAGCTGCATCTGCCACAGCAATACCTGAAATCAGAAAAGAGAAGAAAGCAAAAATGATTAGGGAAGGTATCAAAGGAAAGACTGTGGAAGAAATTGCAAAGAATAAAAATCTGACTACCATGACAGCTTCTGCTGTAAATATGAAAAATCCGACTTTAGCCGGTGCGGGTTTAGAGCCTAAAGTTGTGGGTGCGGCCTTCGGATTGAAAGTCGGTGAATCTACAGGTTTAATTGATGGTGATAAGGGTGTATATATGGTGTCTGTAACTAACAAAACACAAGCACCCAAATTGGATAACTATCAAGCAGTTTCCAATAGAATGACCACAGGAAGAGTCAATGAGGCACAAACCAAGGCTTTTGAGGCGTTAAAAGAAAAGGCAGATATTGAAGATTATAGAGCGAAGTTTTATTAATAAATCGCACTAAAAACGATAAGCAAAAAGGGTTTCACATTTGGTGAAACCCTTTTTTAATACTTTATGTTTTACTATATATTTGTTTAACTAAAGAATTCCTTTTCCTTCTGCCCAAATTGAATACGTTTATCTTGAAACCACAAACCACAAACCACTAACAGTTGAACATTTTAAACCTCACTATCCATAACGTCTGAAACGACATAATATCGTGGGTCGTCAATAGCAGTTTCAATGACTTTATTGAATCCTGGGTTTGCTTTAAGAAGTATGGTAATACAATCCTGACTCAAATGGGTCAATTTAATATCTTTGCCCAAAGCAATATATTTATCAGCAAGATTTTCCAAGGCTTCAATCCCAGAATGGTCACTGACTTTAGATTCTATAAAATCAATCTCGATTTTATCAGGGTCATTTTTAGGGTCAAATTTTGAGTTGAAATTTTGAATGGAACCAAAAAACAGGGGTCCCCAAATTTCGTAAACTTTCGTGCCGTCTTCTTTAATATGTTTCCGAGCCCTGATCATGGTGGCATTTTTCCATGCGAAAACAAGGGCTGACATTATCACTCCGGCTATTACGGCGACAGCTAAGTCTTGCCATACTGTAATAGCGGACACTGCAATCAAAACAAAAGCATCAGCCACTGGAATCTTATGAAGAATTCTAAAACTACTCCAGGCAAATGTGCCAATTACGACCATGAACATAACGCCTACCAATGCGGCTATTGGTATTTGTTCAATTAACGGCGCTCCAAAAAGTATAAAGCAAAGTAAGGCGATGGCGGCTACCGCGCCTGACAAACGTCCGCGGCCACCAGAATTCACGTTGATAATGGATTGTCCAATCATGGCACAACCTCCCATACCGCCAAACAGTCCATTGAGCATGTTGGCACCTCCTTGAGCCACACATTCTCTGTTACCACTGCCCCTAGTTTCTGTAAGTTCATCAATTAAATTTAAGGTCATCAACGATTCAATTAAACCTACCGCTGCAAGAATGGATGCTGTGGAGAGAATTAAGCCCCAATGTCCCTGTAGTGTATCGATTAGCCCAAAGATTTGAGCTTGAAAAGACGGCAATCCGCCTTGAAGACCTGTTCCTCCACCTTCCTTAATGAAGGATCCAACGGTGCTCACATCTATGCCTCCAAAAATAGTGATACAGGCAACCACAACAATTGCAACAAGAGCTGCTGGAACTTTTTTTGTAAGTTTAGGTAGTCCATACATAATTCCCATGGTCAATGCTACAAAACCCAGCATGGTCCATAGTGCTTTGCCAGTCATAAATTGGGTTTCCCCATTAACCGTTTCCTTAAATAGCCCCATTTGTGACAAAAATATGACGATAGCAAGGCCATTAACAAAACCCATCATAACAGGGTGCGGAATTAATCTAACAAACTTTCCTAGCCTAAAAACTCCTGCCATAATTTGAATACCACCAACAAACAGTAAGGTAATGAAAAGCCATTGAAGACCCAGATTTTCAATAGGTGATGCTAAAGCGACACCAACTTCATTGCCCTTTTGGATTAAATGAACCATTACAACGGCCATCGCGCCAGTAGCACCACTTATCATGCCTGGTCTACCACCAAAGAGCGCGGTAACAATACCCATCATAAACGCCCCATAAAGCCCAACCAACGGGTCGATGCCTGCTACAAAAGCGAATGCTACAGCTTCAGGTATGAGCGCTAATGAAACAGTCAATCCCGATAGAATATCATTTTTTGGATTTTGGGTGAAATTCTTAATGGTCTTTTGTCGTAATGTCATAACTCGTATCTCTAAAAGTCGGCAAAGATAGACTTTTATAGGGAAAGCTAAAAAACACGAACTTGAATAAAAATGTAGTTGCTTTTTGTATCTTCAATTTTTGAAACAATTTTAATTATAAATGTTATGAAAATACATATGACTTTACTTGTGATGTTGGCTTTCTTTTTTTCGGGAAGGTATTGCTCAATCGGTCAAGTGGTTAAAGAACAACCTGAATCTACCATGAAGAAAAAAGAACTTATTGACAACCGAAATACTGATGTGAATAAAGGAGCAATGACGCCTATAACCATTGCAAAGCAACAAGCCCTCCATTTGCAAAAGTTGTTAAAGTTAGATGATGATCAGGCGATAAAGGCGCATGAAATATGTCTCAATGTAGAAAATGGAATTTCCAAAATTTCAAATGATTTGGACGAAAACAAGAGATTGGTTGAAATAAATAACTACGAAATAATTAGAAGTGAAAAACTGAAAGAAATTTTAACAGCCGATCAATTCAGAACGTATCAGAATTACATACAAAGTGAAAGATAAAAAAAGAGGCTTAAATTTAAGCCTCTCTTATTTAATCTATTTCTCCATTGCTGGAGGATATTTCTCCATAACTTTTGAAACAAACTCCTGAATACGTTCTTCTTTTTTATCCATCCTTTGG
>JBBSLN010000218.1:0-4752 GCA_038255205.1 Flavobacteriales bacterium | reverse complement strand
ACATTATCTCGATATTCGATGCTTCTGCTAACTAAATCTGCATCGCTATTTGATGTGAAGAAAAACAATTTGCTTTGATCATCAAAGAAATGTTCAAATGCATAATTGGTTAAATCCCTCGATGCGAAAAGCCATTTAGTATTTAAGGTTTGCTCGTATAATGCAATAAAAGCGTCAATAACAGCTGAATAATCTTCTAAAAACCCATTGATTGTGCTTTTTCCATTTTTATAGCTGTGATTGAGCCCACTATCTTCTCTCAACTGCTTCTCCATGATGAATTCTCCATTTTTAATGGCTGTGTTGAGATAGGATTCATTTCCCAATACTTTGTAAGCATCCACATAACCTTTAAGCATTAATGCGTTCCACGATGTTAAGGTTTTGTCATCCAATCTTGGTCTTTCTCGCTTGTTGCGTTCTTTTAAAAGAAGTTCTTTCCATGAAACTTTCTTATTTGATAATTGTTGGGAAGTTAGATTATATTTTTTCAAGATGGACGCATCTTCATCTTTACGGATCAACACATAGTTTTTGTGTTCCCAAAATCCGTAACCGTTCACATTATAATAGTCCGAAAACAACTCATAATCGTCTTTTAATATTAGTTTCAACTCATCTTTTTGCCAAATATAATAGGCGCCTTCTTCCAGTTCTCCTTCGCTGTTATTGCTGTCAGCATCAAGTGACGAGTAAAAATTACCTTCATTTCCTGTAAGTTCACGCTCGATAAATTTCAATGTTTCTGTAATGGTTTCTTTGTACAATTCATTTTTGGTAATCAGATAAGCATCCGCGTATAAACTCACTAATTGACCATTATCATAAAGCATTTTTTCAAAATGCGGTACATGCCATTTATCATCAACAGAATAACGCGAAAACCCACCGCCTATTTGGTCAAAAACACCACCAAAGGCCATTTGTTTCAAAGTTAAATTGACATAATCTTTTAATTTTTCATCATTCATTTGATAGGCATATCTTAAAAGAAAATGATAATTATTGGGCATCATGAATTTTGGAGCTCTTGACATTCCTCCTTTTGTGTTGTCAAATTGCCGCGACCACGTATCAATGGTTTCTGAAATAAATTCAGTAGAAAAAATGGCGTCTTCTGTATTGAATGCAATAATATCTAAATTCTTGATACCGTGTTCTAATTGGTCAGCATACTCCTTTAACTTTTCCGGATTTTTTTTATAAAGATTGGAAATTTGTTCCAAGGCACTCATCCATTGTTCTTTTTTAAAATAGGTACCTCCCCATACTGGTCGTCCATCTGGTAATGCGACAACATTCATGGGCCAGCCTCCAGCGCCCGTCATGAGCTGTACGGCGTTCATATATACATTGTCAATATCAGGACGTTCCTCTCTATCTACTTTGATACTAACGAAATTGTCGTTCATTACTTGGGCGACTTCCTCATCTTCAAAACTCTCATGCTCCATCACATGGCACCAATGACATGCTGCATATCCTACACTAATAATGATGAGTTTGTTTTGCTCCTTTGCAAGTGCTTGGGTTTTATCATTCCAAGCATACCAATTAACAGGATTGTGTGCATGCTGCAATAAATAAGGGCTTGTTTCATTGACGAGTTGGTTAGTATATTTGTGGGTCATTTGTTTTTCATTTTGACCTTGACAACTTGTGAAAATTAAAAAAATTAAGAAGGCAAGTTTTCGCATGTAACAAAGTTAACTAAATAATAATACATAAAAAAAGCACTCAATTGAGTGCTTTAGTATAATGATAGTGCGTGTGGATTTAATTGACTTCAAAAGTAATTTTTACATTTACCCTGAATTCGGTTACTTCGTTATCTGTAACTACTGCGCTTTGTTCCCTAACATAGACTGATTTTATGTTTTTCACGCTTTTAGCGGCATGTTTTACCGCTTTTCTCGTAGCATCTTCCCAGCTTTCACTAGAATTAGCCATTATTTCTATAACTTTTAATACTGACATATTTATGATTTTAAATTATTAAATCGTTTGAATCATAAAGATACAAAATTTTTAACCGTTTATAGCTTCTACAAGCTCTACTTTGCCTTTCATCATTTCTCGAAGCATGTTTTCAATGCCACTTTTCAGTGTATAAGTAGAAGAAGGGCAGCCACTACACGCCCCTTGTAAAATAACTTTGACGGTTTTAGTTTCAGGATTATAAGATTCAAATTGTATGTTGCCTCCGTCACTGGCAACTGCTGGCTTCACATATTCTTCAAGTATATTGATGATTTCTTTTGATGTGTCATCAAGATTTTCGTAGGTTGTATCTAATTGGTTTGAGGTCTTTTTTAAGACTTCTGGTGCATTAGCAATGATGATGTCTTTTCCTTTTTCAATATAATTTCTTATGAATTCACGCAGTTCCATTGTGATATCATTCCATTCCGCCACGTCGTACTTTGTTATAGATATGTAATTCTCATCCATGAATACGCCTTTCACAAAAGGTAAATGAAATAGTTCTGTCGCCAATGGTGAATATTTGGCTTCATCTATTGAGGTGAAATCATAAGTCGAAGTCACCAATTTCTTATTTGCGACAAATTTCATCGCCGAAGGATTCGGGGTGCTTTCAGCATAGACCGTTACAGGTACTTTTTTGCTCACAGATGTGTCACTTATCACCACACCATTGTTATTCAAGTAATCTTCAATTTGGTCTGCCACATCACTCTGTACATCTTTCCATTCTATAATGTTATAGCGTTCAATGGCTACAAAATTACTGGAAATATATATTTTCTTGACAAATGGTAAATAGAAAAGTTGCTGTGCTAATGGCGAAGAGCTCGCTTCATCAATATTATTGAACTCAAAACTTTCATGATTCGTTAAAAAAGAATCTGCTTCAAATTTTATGATGGCTGGATTGTTCGTTTCTTTAATAGAAATCTTCATTGTACAAACATTTATTTTCGACAAAATTACGAATTATAATAGGTAAGCAGTACGAATTAAAGATAATTTAACGGCATCGAGTTTATTCTAAAATGAAATAGGAAAGTTATTATCGCGATGTGTTAAACTCTCATTTTTATTCATTCATGGACAAAAAAATCATTATAATTTTCTTAATTTCCACGCTCATTTACGGAACTTATTTTTGCGTTCTATTTGATATGGATTAATTTATTTTAAAGCTTCCATAAAACATAAAGTCAAATTTGTAGTTAACATAGATGTGATTAAAATTTATATCTTTGACAAGATTGAGAGTCTGTTGACACCTATCAGCCATTTCGCAATGATATGAACGATACATAAATAGTATGATAAATGTGAGCGTATATTGTTTCAAAGTTGAGTACATCGAGCCGTCAATAAGAATACAGAAACAATTAGAATCACTTTAGACTGAAAAGACAAATTGCATGAATTTAAAAAAGTATTGTTTAGCAGCATTGACAGGATTGATTACCCAGATCGGACTGGCACAAGAAGGCTTACCAATTTATTCGGATTATTTAACTGATAATTATTATCTCATCCACCCATCTATGGCTGGAGTTGCCAACTGTGCTAAAGTCAGATTGACTGCACGTAAGCAATGGTTCGGTCAGGATGATGCCCCTGCGTTGCAAACTTTAAGTATCAATGGTAGAATTGGAGATTCTCAATCGGCAATTGGTGCGATTGTTTACAATGATAAAAATGGTTATCATTCACAAACGGGTGCTTCATTAACGTATGCACATCATTTAATGTTTTCGCGAAACGAGATTGACTTGAATATGTTGTCTTTTGGTTTGAGTGCTGGAGTCATACAATATAAGCTGGATGAGACTACGTTTTTGGCTGATGGGTTTGACCCAATAATTGCAGGCATTGAACAAAGTTCTACGAATTTTAATATTGATTTCGGATTTTCTTATCATTTAATTAATTTTTATGCACACGCCACCGTTAAAAATTTTTTGAACAATGACGGTATCAATTCGAATGCAAATGGTGTGTTTAAGTTTGATAATTTAAGAACATTCTTATTCTCTGCCGGAAATACTTTTAGCAAATTGGGAAGAGAATGGAGTTATGAGCCCTCGATATTGTTTCTCTATAGGGATGGAACCAAGGAAGCTTCAATTGATATCAATGGTAAAGTCTATAGAGAAATGGACTTTGGGAAGCTTTGGGGCGGCTTATCATACAGAAGAAGTCTTGATGGAGCGCAATTTTTAGATGGTTCTGAAGTGAGCAGTCAAAAACTACAATATATTACGCCTTTTTTAGGTGTAGATTATAAGCAATTTGTTTTTGCGTATACCTATTCTTATCAGGCGAATTCGGTTGTGTTCAATAATGGTGGTTTTCATCAATTGACATTGGGATATAACTTTAATTGTAGACGAGAGAAGTACGAATGTAACTGTCCTGCGGTCAACTAATAACAAAAAATGTATTGTTTAAAAGCCTCGTGAGTTATCGAGGTTTTATTGTCCGCGCACCCATGTTGCAGACATGCTGATTAAAGCCTTGGAAGATATATGCTAGTCAACTAAATAAAAGCGAAGGTGAACGCGTTACATGACTAGGTTTTAGTGCCTAAAACAAATGTGGTCCATTACAGAATCATAATTTCACATCAAGATAGTTTGAGGTCATAAGCGCATCTGACATTTTGTATTGTAAGGCCGATGACATGTTTACCTAGATTTATTTGAACACCACCAAAAAGAGATTGGTAAACAAAACGCTCAAATATTTTGAAGATGCATTTATTGATACAGGTTT
>JBBSLN010000217.1:0-4757 GCA_038255205.1 Flavobacteriales bacterium | reverse complement strand
GGGCCAGACAGGGAATTGGGAGAACGTTTGGAAAATTACGGAATCAAGACAAAACAAATCCGTCATCAGGCAATCTGTTTGCATCTAGACCATGCACGTGGCTATAAGACAAAAGAGTCACTCGAAAGAAACCTTGACATTCGCAAAGAGGTAAAAATAGAAAACAAAAAGTGGACAGATTACGGTATCATCAAAAAGTAATCTTAAGTGACGTCGACAACAATCTCCATAATCATTAGTACCTATAACCAACCAAAATGGTTACGAAACGTATTGATTGGTTATGAACAGCAAACGCACACCGATTTTGAAATTATTATTGCGGACGATGGTTCCACTGAAGAGACACGGCTTGTTATTGAAAATTTCAAGGTGAATTCCAAATTAAATATTCAACATATTTGGCAAAAGGATGAAGGCTTCCGAAAAACGAAGATTCTGAATAAAGCCATTCTTGCTTCGAGTGGTGACTATCTAATTTTAACAGATGGCGATTGTATTCCACGACAGGATTTTGTTGAAACGCATTTATCACTAAAGAAGATGAATCACTTTCTTTCAGGTGGTTACTTCAAATTACCGATGCCTATTTCCAAATTGATAACCGAAGATGATATTATCAACCAATCGTGCTTTAATAAGAAATGGCTACTAAAAAACGGATTGAAAACATCTTTTAAATTGAATAAGTTAACTTCCAAAGGTGTCAAGGAAAAATTGCTCAACAAATTTACCCCAACAAAAGCCACTTGGGATGGGATGAACGCCTCTGGTTTTAAAACGGATATTCTTGCTGTCAATGGTTTTGATGAACGCATGCGTTATGGAGGAGAAGATAGGGAATTGGGAGAACGATTGATGAATTATGGCGTGCGTCCAATCCAAATTCGATATAGCGCCGTTTGTGTGCACCTAGACCATGAACGGAGTTATACCAATTCTGAAGACTCTGAATTAAATAACACCATCAGAAAGGAAACCAAACAAAAAAAAAGAACTTGGACGGATTTTGGTATTGAAAAACGATGATTATTTTTTGTAAGCGCCTACTTTCCAGTAGGTTTTTTCGTTATCGGTTCTAATGGTTTCAAACTTGAGCTGTTTTAGATATTTCTCAAAATAGTCCCAACATCCGGTTCCTTCTCTGTAAATTGAAGTGATAATTATACCGTCTACTTTTAGGTTTTCAATCATTCGCTTCAAAACCTTTTCTTTTTCACTTTCATGAATGTAATAAAACACTTCATTGAAGACGATTATGTCAAATTTTTGGTTCGGTACAAATGTGTGAATATCGGCACATAAAAATTCTGCGTTTTTAAGGTTCAATCGAGTTGCGCTTTTAATGGAAACTGATGAAAAATCCATGCCGAAAAAATAAGAATAGTTTTTACTATTCAATCGTTCACATAACACACCTTCACCACAACCTAAATCCAAAACACTTGGCTTGTCGTTTCCAAATTCCAACATGAAATCAATTATTTTTTGATATCTGACGGCTTCTATGTCACCTTTCAGTTTCTCCCAACGCCCACTTTTATACTGTCTGTTCCAGCGCTGTTTTCGACGCCAATTATGGAATTTATCAATGATATTCATTCTTTTTCTTTTAAATGATGATTGAGAAAAGGTGATAATTTTGGAATAATAATTTCAGGAGTCAATTGATTGTACATAAAGCTGGGGTCTTCTTCAATTTTTCGCCTTACTTCTCGGTCTTCAGAAAATAAATTGGGATGCTCGTCCAACAGATGAATTGAGGTGTGCTTCACTCCGTCTTCAAAACTTGCCCAAGACTCTTTCATTACATAGGGTGAGAAAATTGTAAACGTAGGCTTGTCCAACGCTTTTGAGATATGAACAACACCTCCTTCATTTCCAACCAATAGAGTGCATTTGTTCATCAACTGAATGAATCCGCGAATACTGTCTTCATAGATGTCAATGATGATTTTATCTTTATGTTTACATGATTTATAAATCTCCAAAGCATCCTCTTTCTGATGTGGCGCATAATTGAAAAGGACATATGCGTCATACGATTCCGTAATAAAATCAACCAGTTGAACAATATATTTGTAAGGCATGGATTTTTGCGGTGTGCTACCTAAAACACCAAACATAATCACGGGTTTGTCATAAGTTTGTAGCTTATCGTAGTTCTTTTCGGCTTCTGTTAGATATATTTTGGGCTCGTAAATAGGATTTTTAATATCAAAAACGGAAGTTACCAAATGGACTCTATCCTCAATGGCCTTACCGCAAATCTTACTTTTCTCCTTTAAAAAACCTATTGAGTGCGTATAGAATGGCAAAACAGGATTTTTCTCCCGTTTTTTGTATCCGATTCTCATCGGTGCATTCGACAGTAAAGAGATGAATCTGCTTTGAAATTTAGCATACGGATCAAAAATGATATCGTAGTTTGCATTTCTGATTCGAAATGCCATCTTAATAAGATTTGGGATTTTTTTGAGTTCTTTTTCGTCTATTTCTATGATATTCTGAATGTTCGGATTGTTCTCAATCACTCCAGTCGTATAATCATAGACCATATAATCAATGACAGAATCCGGGTAAACTTGCTTCATATTGGCAGCAACGAGCGAAGCAAGAAGCACATCTCCAATCCGTTTATTTTGTATGACCAGTATTTTTTTCATCCCAGTTCCCGCGCAGGCGGGAATCTCTTTTTAATTAGTAACTTTCTTGCAAAGTATTATAAATTCTACTTTTATTAAAATATCAATTGACATATCTTTGAAATTATATGAGCGAGACAAAACAAGTCGTACATTTTCATCCAAAATATGAATCTCATAAAGTAGACCTTTTAGGTTTTATTTCAGATTTTGAGGTTGGAGGTGTTGATGTCATGAAGGGTGACCGAAACGTCATCAAGAGTTTTGATCTTGATGGAAAAAAAATCAACATAAAATCATTCAAGAAGCCGAATCCGTTCAACTCAATGGTTTATAAATTCATCAGAAAATCAAAGGCAGTACGCTCGTTTGAGTATGCTGAAAAACTACTTGAGGCCAATATTTTAACACCTTTTCCAATCGCCTATATTGAAGAGTTTTCCACATTGGGGCTTGAAAATAGTTATTACATCAGTGAACATATCGACTACGATTTTGATTTTAGGGTTTTGATACATCAGCCAAAATTTCCAGACAGAGTCAACATTCTGCAACAGTTTACTGAATTCACATTCAAACTTCATGAAAATAAGGTCAATTTTTTTGACCATTCGCCAGGAAATACGCTCATCGTCAAAAAGGAAAACTTACAATATGATTTTTATCTGATTGACTTGAATCGAATGTCCTTTCAAACTATGGATTTTGATAAGCGAATGCATAATTTTAGGCGCTTATGGTTATCAAAAACAATGATAAAAATTATGGCAGATACGTACGCCAAGCTTTATCAAAAAGGTTATTACGAAACTAATGAGTTAATGTTGAAATATAGTCGTGACTTTCAGCGTAAAATCGACAGAAAGAAGATTCGTAGAGCAGGGAGGAAGTTGAAGGTTTAGTTTACAGGCGCAGTTTACAGTCGCAGTCCCAGTCGCAGTTTACAGTCGCAGTTTTCAGTTTGAACTTCTTTTAGTTATTGATTATTTTAAACCTTAAACCTTAAACCTTAAACCTTAAACCTCAAACCTCAAACCTCAAACCACAAACCACAAACCACAAACCACAAACGAAAAATCGTAATTCGTAAATCTAAAATCGTAAATCCTTAAACCGCTACATTATACTCCCGCAACGCATCATTCAAAGACGTCTTTTTATTAGTGCTTTCTTTCCGGGTTCCAATGATTAATGCACAAGGCACTTGGTACTCGCCAGCAGGAAATTTTTTTGTATAACTCCCAGGAATCACCACCGAACGAGACGGTACGATGCCTTTCATTTCTTTTGGTTCATCACCAGTTACATCAATGATTTTTGTGGAGGCGGTCAGAACGACATTGGCACCAAGGACGGCTTCTTTTTCAACCCGGACACCTTCCACGACGATACAGCGACTGCCGATAAATGCGTTGTCTTCAATAATTACAGGTGCCGCTTGAAGTGGTTCTAAAACACCGCCAATGCCAACACCACCTGATAAATGAACATTTTTGCCTATTTGTGCACAGCTTCCCACGGTTGCCCAAGTATCCACCATAGTACCCTCATCGACATACGCACCTATATTCACATAACTTGGCATTAGAATGACGCCACTTGATATGTAAGCACCATGTCTCGCTACTGCATTTGGCACCACACGAATTCCTTTATTGGCATAGTCTCTTTTTAATGGAATTTTATCATGATATTCAAAAATACCGGTTTCTAAAGTTTCCATTTTTTGGATGGGAAAATAGAGCACTACCGCTTTTTGACCCATTCGTTCACTTGCCATCCATCTTTTGTTGGCTCGGCAACTCGAAGCGAACCAGCATCCAATAAGTCGATGACATTTCGAATGCTTTCAATAGTGACTTCATTCGTTAAAAGGGATCGGTCTTCCCAAGCGTTTTCTATATTTTGAATAAGTTGTTTCATCTGTAGTTTTCAGTTTTCACAAAGATAAGTCTATAATTCGTTTTATTAAATTCAACACAAAAAAATGTGTCAGCTTTTATAATAGTTCTAACTTTGATGAAGAATTTAGAATTTAAAAATGAGATTCCTCCCGATGGCTTCGGGATTCGAGGGAAATGTTATGGCAAGATTGTTAGCAATAGATTACGG
>JBBSLN010000216.1:0-4779 GCA_038255205.1 Flavobacteriales bacterium | reverse complement strand
GACACCTGTTAGTTTGTTCAAACTGGCCTGTGAGGCACTGTTGATATTAAATTTGGCAGTATCAAAAAACACACCACTGTTTTCATCAAACGTTACCACGATACCATCATCGATACGTTCAACCTGTGCGCCTGGAATTTCCTCCTCGATTTTTTGTGCTTGTTTGTCCATTCTGCTTCCGATTAAGACACCAGCGCCTCCACCTACAACGCCACCAATGACAGCTCCAAGTTCTCCGTTGCCACCTTTTCCGGCGTTGTTACCAATAATAGCTCCTAAAATTGCTCCACCAGTGGCGCCAATAACGGCACCTTTCTGCTTATTGTTAGCATTTCTTGTAGCATCACAACTAGTAAGACCGATTGTCAATACCATTGTGAAAAGTATAATTCCTAATTTATTTATGGTTGTTTTCATTTTTATATTTTTTAAAGTTTAGAAAAATTCATAGTAATTGTGAATGGGCTTCCGTCAACGGAAAGTGTTTGTTTCCATTGCATGGATGTATCTGAAATTGCAGCAAGATTCAGCCTGAAACCTTGATTGATTTCTGATTTGTTTTTTTCATTTGTCGGCTTCAATAAGAAGTCATAGAGCCCCGTTGTTTGATTCACTTCTTGTATCGTGAACACAAAATTCCGTTCTCCAGTTGGACATCCTATTCCATTGATGGTATAAACCCCTGTGTTGTTATTAGGGATAAACTGCCAAGTACTGCCTTCAAAACATGCTTTGGATGCATCGTTGAGCAATGAGACATTATAAGTTCCCACCTCACTATAGGTAATGGAGTTCAAAGACCAGTTGCCTTTAATTTCTTTTTTAGAATCTTTTACGGTTTTTGAAGGACCGCAAGCCGCTAAAATGAGTACTAGGGATAGTATAAGAAATTTTTTCATAATCTTGAGTTTTTTTAAGCATTAAAATCTAGTAAATATAACTATCTCAATAGTTCTGGAATGATGCAAACAGAAAAATTGTTAATCCATACAAAACCTTTTGTAATCTTTATTTTTAGATTATAGGTAGTCCGTTACTAACATTTATATCATCCGGATTTACAAAGACCAATTTACCTTCAGCATTCTCCGTCATCAAAATCATCCCTTGACTTTCTACACCTCGCAATGCTCTGGGAGCTAAATTGACCAAAACGGTCACTTTCTTTCCAATGACTTCTTCAGCTGTAAAACTTTCTGCAATGCCTGAAACAATCGTTCTTACGTCCATACCTGTATCCACTTTTAAGACCAATAATTTATTGGCTTTTGGCATTTTTTCTGCTTCGAGAATCGTTCCGACACGTAAATCCAATTTGGAGAATTCATCAAATGTAATAGTATCTTTTTGGGGTTCTACTCTGGATGCTGAGTTTATCGAAGCATTGGCTTTTTTACTCGCTTCCAATTTGTCCAATTGATTTTGAATGGTCTCATCTTCAATTTTTGAGAACAACAATTCGGCTTTTCCTATTTGATGTCCTGCTGGAAGTAGTATTTCTTTTGAAGAAATGTCGTTCCAAGTGTTCTCGCGAGTAGCTAAAATCTCTTTCAATTTATCAGATGTAAATGGCAAAAATGGCTCACTTAAGGTTGCAAGAGCGGAAGCTATCTGAAGCGCCACAAATAGGATGGTTTTGGTGCGTTGTTCATCTCCCTTTATGACCTTCCAAGGTTCTTCATCCGCTAAATATTTATTTCCAAGACGTGCAACATTCATCAATTCTTGACTTGCTTCTCGAAAGCGATAACGATCTATAGAACTTGCTATGACTTCAGGATAGGCTTTAATGGTTGCTAAAATTTCTTTGTCTGCCAACGAATAGTCTGAAGGTGTTGGGACAATTCCATCGTAATATTTTTCGGTCAATACCACCACACGGTTGATGAAATTTCCGAAGATGGCAACCAGCTCGTTATTGTTTTTTGCCTGGAAATCCGCCCATGTAAAATCGTTGTCTTTGGTTTCTGGTGCATTAGCAGTCAAAGCATATCGCAACACATCTTGCTGATTTGGGAAATCTTCCAAATAATCAGGTAACCAAACCGCCCAATTCTTTGAAGTAGAAAGTTTGTTGCCTTCCAAATTCAAAAATTCGTTGGCCGGCACGTTATCTGGTAAAATATAAGAGCCTTCAGCTTTCAGCATTGAAGGAAAAATGATACAGTGGAAAACAATGTTGTCTTTACCAATGAAATGTACCAATTTGGTGTCTTTATCTTTCCAATATAGTTCCCAATCCTTTCCAACACGTGCTGCCCATTCTTTAGTAGAAGAGATGTAGCCAATTGGCGCGTCGAACCAAACATAAAGCACCTTTCCTTCAGCACCATCAACAGGAACAGGAATTCCCCAATCCAAATCTCTGGTGACTGCTCTCGGACGCAACCCATCATCAATCCATGATTTTACTTGTCCGTAGACATTCGGTTTCCAATCTTTTTTATGACCTTTCAGAATCCATTCTTTTAAGAACGCTTCGTGTTTGTCCAAAGGCAAAAACCAGTGTTTGGTTTGCTTTAGAGTTGGTACATTTCCAGTAATGGCCGATTTCGGATTGATTAAATCGGTTGCATTCAAACTACTTCCGCAACGCTCACATTGGTCGCCATAGGCTTCTTCATTACCGCATTTAGGACAGGTGCCAGTTACGAAACGGTCGGCTAAAAATTGGTTGGCTTCCTCGTCGTAAAGTTGTTCGGTGACTTCTTCTATAAACTCACCCTTTTTATAAAGAGCTTTGAAGAATTCCTGTGCGGTATCGTGATGGATTTTAGCAGTCGTTCTGGAATAATTATCAAAGGTAATCCCGAAATCCTCAAACGATTTTTTAATAATTGCATGATATTTGTCAACGATATCTTGAGGAGAAACGCCTTCTTTTTTGGCTTTAATCGTAATGGGAACGCCGTGTTCATCACTTCCGCAGATAAAGGCCACGTCTTTTCCTGTTAAGCGTAAATAGCGAGCGTAAATATCAGCAGGCACATACACACCGGCCAAATGGCCAATATGGATTGGGCCGTTGGTGTATGGCAAAGCTGCGGTAATTGTATAGCGTTTTGGATGGTTCATCAATCAATTAAATTGTACTGCCACTGAAAGGAGAAAGCGACGTGGCAATTGTTGGTTGTAACTGTAAACGGACAGATTGCTTCGTTTCACTCGCAATGACGAGTTGTTTTTTGAAGCCACAAAAGTACACATTTTGAAAGGGATTTAGAAAAAAAATGTACATTTACACTATGTCAAAAATAACATTAATCATTGCGATTTGTTGCGTCTCTTTTTTCACTGGAAATGAATCTGTTTTAGCACAAAACAAATCAGAAACTAAATCGGAAAAAAAGTTGATACAACCACCATACTTAAAAACAGGTGACACGGTCGCCATTGTTGCACCTTCTGGAATTTTAAAGGACAGAACCGACGAAGTGGAACAAGCTAAGAGACTTCTGAAGAGTTGGGGATTAAATTATGTCGTAGGAAAACATGTATTTAGTAAGGACAATCATTTTGCTGGAACTGATGATGAACGCTGTGAGGATTTCCAAAAAGCACTGGATGACCCGAAAATTAGTGCCATTTGGTCTGCAAGAGGTGGTTATGGTACGGTTCGGATTTTAGATAAGCTGGATTATACCAAATTCAAGAAAAATTCAAAATGGATTATAGGTTACAGCGATATTACGGCATTGCACAATCAAGTTCATAATGAAGGTTTTCAATCGATTCACGCTATGATGTGCGTCAGTTTGAGTGATGACAATAAAGGCTTGGACGAAACGATTGCCACCTTTAAGGATGCTATTTTTGGAAAACCACTCTCATACACTTTGGAAGGCTCAACATATAATAGAATCGGGACTGTTAAAGCGCCATTGGTTGGAGGTAATTTAACAGTGTTACATACCATGTTAGGTTCAAAAACAAGTATTGATGTCTCTGGAAAAATTCTCTTCATTGAAGAAATAGGAGAGTATGAATATCATATCGACCGAATGTTACAAAGCTTAAAACGTGCTGGCTATTTTGATAACTGCAAAGGTTTGATTGTTGGCGATATTACCAAAGTTAGGAAGAACACCACTGCTTGGGGAAAATCCGTTGAACAGTTGATTCTTGATGCGCTTTCCGGATACGATTTCCCAATAGCCTTTAATATGCCCGCTGGCCATGAACGGGATAACCGAGCTATGATTTTGGGGAGCACTGTGGAGTTGAAGGTTGGGAAAGACAATAGTGAATTGAAATTTCAATAAGAGAAATCCCTAAACCAAAAATTCCATTAATATTAATTGAATTCAGTACTGAAAACCGCATACCTTTTTAATGGCGCACCACAACGAACTCGGTAAAATAGGCGAACAACTTTCAGCAGATTTTTTGCTTGCAAAAGGGTATGAAATTCTGGCACGTAATTTTGTCTATCAAAAGGCGGAGGTCGATATTATTGCCAAACATTCTGATATGATTATTTGCGTGGAAGTCAAAACCCGAAATTCTGATTTTTTTGGTGACCCTCAAGACTTTGTGACTTCAGGAAAAATCAAGAATTTAGTCAAAGCAATGGACGCATTTGTGATTGAAAATGATATTTCTTTAGAAACACGATTTGATATAATAGCTGTATTAAAAAATAAATCAACAGAACATTTGACGCATTACGAGAATGCTTTTTATCATTTCTAAAACCCTGCGAATGAAGGGTCTCATGAATGTATGTTCAAAAGTTGAGCATAACAACCTTATGTTCAAATTCGCGATTCTTTTCAGAAG
>JBBSLN010000215.1:0-4798 GCA_038255205.1 Flavobacteriales bacterium | reverse complement strand
TTACAAAGGTTCCCCAAGTAAGGTTCATCTTGCCTTTTTTATACTGTTTGGCTTTTTCAATCGCCATATTGGCAGCATTCTCTACTATCCAATCAAAATTTTCCTGACCTACAGAATTTACATCTGCGTCTGGTGCAGGATTACAGAAATCGATGGCATACGGAATACCATCTCTTATGGCAAATTCCACGGTATTGAAATCATAGCCCAATGCTTTGTTTAATCGGATGCAATATTTTTTGACCAAATCCAACAATTTTTGTGGCACTGGAGGACCATCAATCACATAACGTAAGTGGTGTGCATTTCGAGGTTCGTATTGCATAATGTGTACGTTGTCTGTATTCAAACAATAGCATCTGAAATATTCAGTAAAATTGATTTCTTCTTGAAGCATCATCACCAAATTCTCGGTTTCACCATGTTTTGCCCAAAGGTCCTCTGGACTTTCAACTCGGTACACACTTTTCCAACCACCACCATCATGAGGTTTCATATAGGCTGGAAACCCAATGGTTTCAAACATGTGTTCCCACGCAAAAGGGAATTTCATATTCCGGAATGAAGTTTCAGTTGTGTCAGGAGGACGATGAGATGTCGGTAAAATAAATGTTTTTGGTACTGGAACACCCACTTTTTCAGCCAAACCATTATTGAAAAACTTTTCATCAGCACTCCACCAAAATGGATTATTGATAACGGCAGTTCCCGAAAGAGCAGCGTTTTTTAGATATGCCCTATAAAAAGGGACGTCTTGAGAAATACGATCGATAATGACGGCGTAATCTGTCGGTTTTGCCTGTTCGACCATATCAATCGACACAGCTTCAGCGTGAATATCTTTAATTCCCTTTTCATTCACACGGTCGATGAATGCTTGTGGGAATGTATTTTCAATTCCGAATAAAATTCCTATTTTTTTCATGATAATAGTCTAGTTTGTTGATTTTTA
Organism: Flavobacteriales bacterium; assembly: GCA_038255205.1. GTDB lineage: Bacteria > Bacteroidota > Bacteroidia > Flavobacteriales > Flavobacteriaceae > JBPOFM01. The sequence goes on along the minus strand of JBBSLN010000215.1, from coordinate 3,846 downwards.
ATAGTTTGTTATTTTTATAGTTTAGATAAATAATGTGGAAACATATCGCGCCAAATTGGCCAATCATGTTTTGCCCATTTACGCTCGTCATACCAAAAATTAATGTTTTTAGAGCGCAATATATCTGCCATTTGTTTATTTGCGTCCAGACAAATGTCCCATTCACCAACGCCTAGTATGATGTTCATATTCCATAAATCTGGATGATCATTACCTGGCAGATAATCAACAGGATTGTTAAAATAGGCATTGGAATCATAATAGCCATCCAAAAAGGACTTGATATCGAAAGCACCACTCATGCTGAACATATGACTGACGCTTTCTGGATGTCTAAAGGCAAAATTGGCCGCTTGATAACCACCGAAACTGGGTCCGGCAACCGCCACTTTTGGGACGCCTTTTTCATGTCGAATGCTATTCACTATTTCATTCATGATAAATTCATCATACCACATGTGATTTTTAATTCGCTCGGAAGGATGGATTTTTTTGTTGTACCAGCTCAATTCATTAATACTGTCGGGACAATAAATCTGAACAAGGCCCTGTTCAACAAACCATCTTGCGGATTCGACAAGTTTCATGTCGTAGCACTCATTGTGTTTGCCCATTGTAGTGGGGAATAAAATCACAGGGTAACCTGCATGTCCAAAGACAAGCATTTCTATATCTTTACTTAAAGTGGGTGAGTACCATTTAAAATGTTCTTTTTTCAACTGTATATTTAGTTTTAGTTAAATAATTCAAAATAAGGACAATTTACAAATTTTAAGTAAACGTTGCTCATTTTAAGCTTATTGAGTTTTTGATGAATTGTTAGAGAATATTGAATCAACAAGATAGTTTTTTTAATGAGAATTCAATAGTGAAACTGTAGGATTCTAAAAATATTATGAATAATTCATTAAGTAATTACATATCGAGATTTTTTTAAAAAGACTAAAATGAATCTGGCTTTTAATTCTTAAATGTGCAAAATCCAGAATGGTTAATACTATAGTGATTAGTTGAAAATAGTTAAAACAGAGTATTTATCACTATAATCGATTTTATAAGCAATTAGGTATCTTGATAATAGATAATACGTACAGATTTTATTTTATACTTATTCGTCAATCCTGTTTTCGTCAAAGGCCGATGGCAATAATTTAGGAATGAATTTCACAAATAAGGGCAATAAAATAGCACCGCCTGGCAACATGAAAATGGCAAGGCTCGGAATGGATTTGATGATGTCTAGCAATTGTTCATTCACTTTTTTATGTTCCTCGTCTGTTAGAGTTCTACTGGTGGATTTGGTAAGCAAGTACATTAATTCCTTGCTCTCTCTCAACTCTTTCATCAAGCGTTTACTGTTTCTGATTATAAGTTTCATAACCATTTTGCTCGAATTGTCATAAAAATTTTGCGCCATGTTCTTTTTGGTCAACAATGGTATTTGGGCTTTATTTGTAACATAAAAAGAGGTGATATCCTTTATGGATTGCTCTATGACAATACTATTTAAATGCAAATTGTCTCCCATTTTATTGAGGAATTCGAGTTCCTTCTGTTCAATTTCCATATCAGACCATGTCGCCATGCATGCAATATCCACAGCATAAAATTTTTCTAAAGGCCTACGAATATATGCGATGACATCCATATAACTTTTATGGGTGCTGTTTTGATATCTTAATGACGAGTTGAATAACTTGATAAGGCTCTTATCATATTTAGTCTTATTGGTTTTTAGTTCAAATACGGTTAATGCAATGGTTAGGATACTCAATTCCATTGTTTTAAAATAGGTATCAGAAATAAAATTTGTTTTTAAATATTTCTGATAGGCCAGAATGTCAATGAATAAAAACGCATTGGTTATAAAATAGTTGAAATTTTTGGTAATCACATTGTCATCTATATAAATACGTCTTTGAATTATGGTCTCTAATAATAAAGACGATTTTTTTCTTCCTAGTAAACCTTGAATAAATGATTCCTTATAATCGTCAACTGCTTTATAAAAATCAATGACGCTGTCGACAAACTCCTTATGTGGTGCTTTTTTTTGATGAATGTAATAGAGTGCCAAAATGTGATTGACTTTGCACAACTCTTCATCCGTCCAATCTTCCTTACTAAACACATCATTTATAACACTAATGTTATTTCCATAGATATAGCCACAAAGTTTAACCTGATAATAGAAATTGTTGACAGATAACTGAAGAAACGTTTCATTTTTTGAAACGTCCTTGAGCAGTTTTTTTATCCAGCCGTCGGAAGAAGGATTCATTGCAGACTAATTTTTACAAAGATAATTTTTAATCTGAAATAAGGTCAAATTTTAGCTTTAACAAAACTTTAACAAAACTATGAGTTAACATTTATCGTAAATGAGTCAGAGTCAAATTAATTATCAAAAATAATCTCATTATTATGAAAAGAACAAAAATTTTAGTAGGAATCGGAATTTTAGCGGTAGCTGGATTCTTTGTAATTGCGGCCGATCACATCGATGCGCCTGCAGTAACTGGTGGTACAAGTGACATCACCGACTTTTATGCCTTTCAAGGGCAAGATACCAACAACATCGCGTTTGTAGCGAATGTTCAAGGTCTGTTAGCACCCGGTGCAACAGGAGCAGCGTCCTTTGACGAAAACGTTATGATTGAAATCAATATCGACACAGATGGTGATGCTATTGAGGATCTAGTAATCCAAGCATCGCCTAGAGATGGTAAAATGTATTTCTTTGGTCCTGCTGCACCTGCTGCACCTGGAACAAGTAGTACTTTTTTAACAGGAGTGACTCCAAATTCTGTTGACATTACTGCTTACGGAAGTAATGCTGTTGTTGCTTCTAATGGTGGTATGAGCTTTTTCGCTGGGCCACGTGATGATCCATTTTTCTTTGATTTTGGACAGTTCAGTGCTATCATCGGTGGTACTGAAACTTCATTCAACAATCCAGGCACAGATACTTTCGCCGGGTCAAATGTACTATCTATTGTAGTTGAAGTACCAAAAGCTATGATTGGCGGTACTGGAAACATCAATACATGGGTTGAAACGAAAAGAAAACAATAATCCTTAAAAACTTTAAATTATGAAATTTAATAATATAAAATTAACTGCTATCGCAGCTCTTATATCACTAACGGCAATCAATTGTAGTAGTGATGATGACAACGGCCCAACTGGCCCGACAGGACCTAACTTTACAGGCACCTTTGTACAACAAGATCAAATGGCAAGGCCAGCGATCAACACAGTTTTTATCAGCGCTGGAAGTAAAAATAGTTTCAATACCACCACTCCTTCAAACCAAGGAGCAGCGTTTCAGTCGGCTTTTCAAACTAAATTATTAGCTCTTAACCCAGATTATACAACAAACGCTTTGGGTATGGACGCTGCAACTTTGACCGGGGCTTTGGCTACGGATGTTTTAACAGTTTCCTTGGACGGAACAACCACATTCTTTGATGGTACGAATGTTTTGACCGGTAGAGCTTTAGCTGATGACGTGATTTCAGTGGAATTGTTGTTAATCTTTGGTGGGCCGATGGGAACTGAAAAACCACAATTGAGTGATGACCACGTAGATGGCAATGACAAACCGTTTTTGACATCATTCCCTTATTTGGCAGCACCGTTCTAAATATAAATAAGTCCTTAAAACAGATGAAAATCTGTTTTAAGGTTCTTTAAGGTTATACCCCTAGACCTTAAGATAAAAACAAAGTCTATCACTATTGAACCTATATATGTAAGGGAAAATAAATTATTAATTAACACAAAATCTTACATTATGAAAAAATTCAAAATTTTAGTTGTAGTTGCAATAGTTGCAGTTACAGG
>JBBSLN010000214.1:0-4810 GCA_038255205.1 Flavobacteriales bacterium | reverse complement strand
TGCCAAACAGTTTCAAGTTGCGATTTAACGAATTTCGACTTTTATCACAAAGTTGGCGATGAAGCGAATATCATGGATTATGAACATATGTCAAGTCTCATTAATCAAATCATCCCTGCTATCGAAACCATGAGCAATACACCAACCAAAGAAATCAAGATGAATGAGTAAGCACGTCGTCATTACAGGAACAAGTAGAGGAATCGGTTTCGAATTGGTCAAATTATTTGCTAAACAAGGTCACCATGTTTTGGCATTGTCTCGAAATGAAATACCCATAAAGGAGCTAAAACTGAAAAATGTCACGACCTTTCCATTTGATTTAGGAGATACTGAAGCCTACAAGAAAGTGCAAGAGTTTATTACTTCACAATGGCATCATGTGGATATCCTTATCAATAATGCAGGAAAATTATTGAACAAGCCATTTGAGAGAACTTATATGTCTGATTTTGAAGAAGTATATTGTACGAATGTTTTTGGCGTTGCAGAACTCACTAGGATTATGATTCCCTTTATGGCAAGTGGTAGCCATGTTGTCACCATCAGTTCCATGGGTGGTGTACAAGGCAGCATGAAGTTTCCAGGACTGGCAGCATATAGTTCGAGCAAGGCAGCTGTGATTACGTTAACGGAGTTATTAGCCGAAGAGTATAAAGAATCGGGAATAGCGTTCAATGTTTTGGCGCTCGGAGCCGTTCAAACCGAAATGCTCGAAGAAGCTTTTCCAGGATACGAGGCACCAACGACAGCTTTAGAAATGGCGAGTTATATTTGTGACTTTGCTCACAATGGAAACAAATTTTATAACGGGAAATTATTACAAGTGTCTAATTCTACACCGTAATTAACGGTTTATCCCCTGTGTGGTAAAAGAAATCCCCTGCTGACCAGAGGTTGAAATCATCACAGCATCAAATATCGGTTCATGACTGTTTTTAGGATGCGCCCATTCAAAAATAAAGTTGGCACCACTGCCGCCATGTGTATCCTTTTCATCGATTATGATTTCGATGGTTTCTAGTGGTTTTAGGTAAATAGGTGCTTTGAGGTATGATCTAATCAAGTCCCCTTCGGTGTTGTAATAATCACTTTTTGTTAGAAAAATGGTGTCTCTTGAGCCAATATTCCTCAAGCTTACAGTAGCCGTTAAATTGATGGTGCGATGTTCAGTAACGCTGTATATTTCAGAGTAGATTGCCAAATAACTGCTTCCTCTGGTCAAACTATCTGTTAGACTAATTCGTGTGGTTCTTTTTTTCCAGTCAACTGGCGTGATGTCTTCCTCTACACTCACTTCAGTTTTACATGCCGAAAAAGTCAACAGAAGACTAAATATCATTATATAATACCTCATAGTATAAAAATATAAAAAATTTGTTCATCAACCTTGTTAAATTCTAATTCAATTATTTTCAAGAATGTATGCATATAATCAATAATTACTATATTTATGAAAAATTGTTATTGTGGGTCTAAAACTACCTGGCAGTCAGCTTACTTTTGCTCTGATATTATGTGCTTTGAACATGACGCACAATGTAATGTCGCAGTCTTTTGAGCGTATTGAAACTATTGCAGGACTTACATCCATTCAAAATAATAACGGTGTGGCCGTAGCCGATTATGATGGTGATAATGATTTGGACATTTTTGTTGTAGCCCTTGCCCAGGATGTTAATACGGATGAAACCTCTCATAGTAGGCTTTTAAGAAATAACAATAATGGTACGTTCACGGATGTTACCGCAGCGTCAGGATTGGTAAATCTGTTACCATTCAATGCTAATACGGATGTGTTTTATGGATTGAAAGGCTTTAAACATGGCGTCTCTTGGGGTGATTATGACAACGACGGCTTTCCTGATATTTTCTTTACTCATTCTTTTAAAGTGCAACTATTCCATAATCAAGGAGACGGAACCTTTGTGGACGTCACACAATCTGCAGGGTTTCCTACGTCCAATCAATGTCGGAATATGGGAGCTACCTGGTTTGATTACAACAACGATGGTTTCTTGGATATTTTTGTCAATGATTGGGATGTCTGCCCGAGTAATTCACTGTATCTAAATAATGGCAATGGCACTTTTCAAAATGTGACTGTTGCCGCTGGAATCGCAACTCCAGAACACCATCCAAGTTACGTTGCGGTGCCTTTTGATATCAATTCCGATGGATGGATGGATTTATATGTCTCTAATGATTATGATAAACCCAATCATTTATTCGTAAATCAATCGGGAAATGGTTTTATAGACCAGTCCGCTTCTTATGGATTGAATAATATGATGGATGATATGGGCATCACCGTTGGCGATTTCAATTTAGATGGACATTTTGATATCTTCATAACAGGTATAGACGAAAATGCACTGCTTCAAAATGACGGAACCAATCATTTTTCAGAAACTTCTGCGCTTAACAATATTCCCGCAACAGGTTGGGCTTGGGGCACACGATTTGCCGATTTTGATTTGGATGGGGACGAGGATTTAATCATTGTTAATGGTTTTGAATTCCAGGAACGGAGTACTGAACGGAATGTATATTATAAAAATCTCGCAGTTGAAGGGCAAACAGGTTTCAGTAATACCTCCTCTGCCGTTAATTTTAATGACTTAACGGTAAGTGTGGAAGCCGTGGATTTTGATTATGACAATGATGGCGACTTGGATATTTATGTGACCAATGCAGACCAAATGTCCATGTTTTATGAGAATAAACTTATCAACTTTGATGAAGTCTCTGACTTACACTGGTTCAAGATAAAATTGCAAGGAACGGTGTCCAATAGAGATGCCATTGGGACTATAGTAACCTTGACAACCGATAATGCTGTTATGAAACGATATTATACAGGTGTTGGGTTTTTGTCCCAAAGTCTTCAGGCGGTTCATTTTGGATTAAATACCTCCACTCAAATCAATGAATTAGAAATTATATGGCCATCGGGCTTGGTTGAAACCTATCAGAATTTGGATGCTGATTCCACCATTAAGGCCATTGAAGGTCAAGGGTATTCAGTCTTAAACATCCCACCAAGTAACAAAATATACGGATGTACAGACCCTAATTCGTGTTCTTACAATCCTGAAGCTACTTTAAATGATAGTTCATGCACCTATTTGCCAACAACTAATATTATAGGAGCGCCGACATCCGGATTTTTTAGAACAGAAACATATTCGTATAACTTACCACCAAATTCTGCTGCAAATTGGACGGTGAGTGGTGGTGAATTGCTTTCTGGGCAGGAGACCAATACAATCTCCGTGAGATGGGGACTAAATTCTTCAGGGACAGTGTCCGTTAGTGAAATGAATGGCGAATGTTCAAGTTTAACTGTAAGCTTGAATGTATCTCTTAATATCAATGATGTTCCTGCTGACAAATCTATTGCGCGTTTATGGAATGAGGTTTTATTGGATGCCATCAGAGGTGATTATGCACGTCCTACGGTCCATGCTCGTAATCTGTTTCATGCAAGTATAGCAATGTATGATGCTTGGGCGATTTATGATGATAAAGCTACGACCTACTTAATGGGTAAAGAGGTACATGGTTTTAATAGTAATTTGGTTGATTTTATTCCAACACAAAGTATTGAAGCCTCTCGAAGAAAAGCGATTAGTTATGCGATGTATCGTTTCTTGACCTATCGTTTTCGGAATTCACCAAGTGCTATAGCAATCAAAGCAGAGTGCGATTTCTTGATGGGTCAACTCGGCTATGAAACTCAATTCGCCACTGGCGTGAACTACGAATATGGTAATGCCGCTGCGTTAGGCAATTACATCGCTCAAACCATTATCAATTATGGCAATGCAGATGGTTCGAGAGAGGCAGAGGGTTATACAAATGCCAATTATCAACCTGTCAATCCACCTTTGGCGCCAGTGCTTCCTGGAAATCCAGATATTCTTAATCCAAATCGTTGGCAGCCTTTGAGTTTGGATACCTTCATTGATCAAGGTGGGAATGTGATTCCTGGAACAACTCCGAGTTTTTTAGGTCCGGAATGGGGTAATGTTATGCCGTTTGCCATGAACGACGGTGATGCATTGAATTATTCAAGAGATGGACATAATTACAAAGTCTATCATGACCCTGCAAGTCCGCCCAAAATCGGTTCCGCTAATCCACAAGAAGATGCTGCCTATAAATGGAGTTTTTCTTTAGTATCCATTTGGGCTTCTCACCTTGATCCTCATGATGGTGTACTTTGGGATATCTCTCCGAAATCTATTGGAAATGTTGAATTTAATTCATTGCCTAGCAGTTACAACAATCATCCAAATTTTTATAAACTGTTGGAAGGAGGCGATAGTGGACAAGGCAGAGCCATGAATCCGATAACAGGCGCTGCTTACGAATCTCAAATAGTGCCACGTGGTGATTATACAAGAGTGCTTGCAGAATTTTGGGCTGATGGACCTCATTCTGAAACGCCACCAGGACACTGGTTTACTATATTGAATTATGTGAATGACAATCCACTACTTGTAAAAAAATTGAATGGTGTTGGAGATGTACTAGAGGCTTTAGAATGGGATGTAAAAAGCTATTTTGTTTTGGGTGGAACGATGCACGATGCAGCCATTTCTGCTTGGGGCGTCAAAGGATGGTATGATTATATTCGTCCTATTTCCGCCATTCGATATATGGCGGAACAGGGTCAAAGTACGGATGCCTCCTTGTCTAACTACAATGAAAATGGCATCCTATTACGACAAGGATATGTTGAGGTGGTACAGCTAGGAGATGCTTTGGCAGGAAGTTCAAATCAAAATGTGGGTACGATTAAATT
>JBBSLN010000213.1:0-4816 GCA_038255205.1 Flavobacteriales bacterium | reverse complement strand
CCCAACTTCTTTGGCGCAAGCAAAAGGATTCCAACAGATTATCTGGACTGATGCCAATACCCACGAATATTTGGAAGAGGCTGGAACTATGAATATATTCTTTAGAATCAATGACACCTTAATAACGGCTCCCACCAGTGACCGCATTCTGGATGGTGTGACCAGACAAAGTGTCATCCAGCTAGCAAAAGATAGCGATGTCAAGGTGGAAGTGAGAGCAGTTAGTGTTAAGGAAATTAAGGAAGCTGCCAACAATGGCTCTTTGAAAGAAATATTCGGAGCTGGAACTGCGGCGGTTATCAGTCCTATTTCGGCATTTGAGCATGGAGGCGATTTATTTGAATTGGAATCACAATCAGATTCTTATGCCACACTTTTTAAAGAAAAAATGTTGAACATTCAACATAATCTTTCTGAAGATCCTCATGGGTGGAGGTATGAAGTTTAGTGTTCAGGGTTCAGGGTTCAGGGTTCAAAACTAAAAATTTAAAATAAGAAATTCCAAATTCCAATCGCTCGATTATTGGAAGTTTGTTTTTGTTTTATTTGAATTGGATTGGATAGAAGTTTCAGGAATTCAATATTTTAATTATGTCTGGCTTGAAGTAGTTTGGTCCTTTCAAGACTTTTCCATCCTCTCTATAAATCGGTTCGTCATCGTCCCCTAACTTGCTCATATTACTACGTTGGATTTCGGCAAAGACCTCTTCAATTTTGTGTTGCATGCCATGCTCGATAATCGTACCACATAAAATATAGAGCATATCTCCCAAAGCATCTGCAACTTCCGCCAAATCATCATTATTGGCAGCCTCAAGATATTCCTCATTTTCTTCGCGCATCAGTTTGTAGCGCAACATATTCTTCTCGATTCCCAAATCAGCTTTGGGCGTTTCCCTATGTCCTATTTTGAATGCTGTATGGAATGCTTTCACAGCTTCTATTTTGTCTTTCATTAGGTTTTATTAAGATATTAGGTTGATAACAAAAACTAAACTTAGTTCTTATTCGTAGATTATCATATAGATATAATCTAAAAAAGTTTATATATCATCAATTTAGAAGGTTTCAGTTTTAGTTTCATTAATTTTACATAAAAATAACTATATGTTCACAAAAGGTCAATTGATTTTTGCAATTTTATTCTTGATTGTGTTTATAGCTGCTATGGTGTACACTTACCGAAAAGACCTTGACCTTCACAGAAAATACTATAAGGGCAGTGTTTGGGTATTGATTGCTTTTATTTCTTTTCTCATTTTTATCGCGGTTATTAAATTTGCTTTTATTTGATTTTTCAAATAGTTTCAGGGCTGCTTAATAACTAACCGTTTAATTTACCTTTCTTCATAATGATGGATTTATCTGATAGTGGGTATGTTATCCCACACAATACTGAGCCAGATCACCGATAGAATAATCCCAGATGTTTAAATCATCAAAATGGCTGTACATCTCGACTTCCAGTGCTTTTTCAATAAACCTTTTTTAGCAAAGGAGCAAAAGCTCCATCTTTACCAAATAGACTTTTACCAGACAACATGTGGTCTAGAGCCTTCTTTTCTGAAATCTGTAATTCCTCTTGTTTCATCGTTTCTGTTTAAATAAAATTAATAATTATTTTTTATTCAGACAGAGTTCAGTTTACAGTCTCTTTATAATTATGAAAACACTGATTCTTCTAGTTATCCTATTGATTATCAACGCACTTCTTTTGTTCTTTAGTGTCAATAAAAACCCTGGTCGTTAAAATTATCTTCACTTCTCTTCAGTACCTGTAGAACTTAGTTAGTGTTTGGGTTGTAAGCTACTTCAATTTCTTAAAAGCAAACCTATATCAAGCCCTGTTAAGATACTATAAATTTGTTTATCTTTGAGAATCTCGATGTTTCTTCACGAAACTTTGCGGCTAATTCAACAATAAAAAAAACCAATGAAATTCTTAAAATATATTCTCTTTTTATTGTTAATCGCCATTATTGGTCTTTCCATTTACATTGCTGTTCAACCGAATTCGTTCACCTCCATGGCACAAACAACAATCAAGGCACCTGCCAGCGTGATTTTTGAAACAATTATGGACACCACCGCGACCGATAGATCTGCTTTTTGGAAAGAAAATGAAGTTCTTAAAACTTCGTCCTACACAGAACCGTTTTCCATACAGAAGTCTTTCACCAGCAAAGACATTTCAGATTCAGAATTGACATGGAAATTGAATCCCAATGGTGACGGTACCACAGACGTAACCAAAACCGTATCAGTTAAAAATATGTCATTCCTTTTCAAAGCAAAGACTGTTTTTTCTGGAAAGATTATAGGACGCATAGGGACACAATTGACCGATGATTTAAAACAATTGGAATCCGACGTTGTAAAAAGCATGAAGGTTTATAGCATTAATGTAGATGGCATTACAGAGTATGGTGGTGGATTTTACATGTACAAAACGACTTCTGCTTCAGCCAGTAATATCAGCAATATGATGGCAAAGCAATATTCCGAAATCATGAATTTCATGCAAGACCATAATGTCCAAGACGCCGGAATGCCTTTTACTATTTATAACGAAATGAATGAAAATGGTAGTGTGATCATGAGCAATGCCATTCCTGTGAGGGATAAAGTGATTGTTGCAGATGACAGCAATATCCTCTGTGGTTACATCGAAAAAACAAGAGCGGTTAAAACAACAGTGAAAGGTGATTATACCAATCTTGAAGAGGGCTGGAAAGCGGCTATGAAATATCTAAAGGACAATAATCTCGAACAATCGGAGCAACATCCTTTTGAGATATATGTCACTGACCCCGGAAGCGCTCCTAATCCAGCAAATTATATAACTGAAATCTACATTCCAATTAAGGAAGCAGTAATTGCATCTGAAAACGAATAAGTGTGAAACAATTGCTTTTAGTTTTTGTGGGTGGAGGCATCGGAAGTGTCTTACGCTTTATGATTGGGAAATATCTCAACAGTTCAGAATCAGGGTTTCCTTATGGGACGTTTGCAGTGAACATTATTGGAAGTTTGCTGATTGGGATATTTTTAGGGTTGGCAGTGAAGCAGAACTCGTTATCTGAAAATCAAATTCTCTTTCTTGCTACGGGATTCTGTGGCGGTTTTACAACTTTCTCTGCCTTTGCTTATGAAAACCATCTCTTTTTAAAGTCGGGAGATTTCATGAGTTTTGCTATCTACACCATCGCCAGTTTCGTCATTGGATTTTTAGCCGTCTTCGCTGGAATTTTTATCGTAAAAAGTTTGTAGTCCCATATACTTTTTTAGGTAAAACCGTGAAAACTGAAGTCTGATCACTGATGGCCGATGACTGAAAAAACAAGACCGATGACAGAATACTTAAGACTGCAGACTGATTACTGAACACTGATCACTAATTACTTCTTAAACACCTTCACGCCCGCCCTCACTTCGGTATCCAGATAGTTTTCTCGCGGCACGATTGGACAAGAATATTTTTCATTATAGACACAATAAGGATTATAAGCTGAATTAAAATCGATGATAACAGTATTGCCTTCTGGGATTCGCATATCGATATAACGACCGCCTCCATAACTCTCTTCGCCATTGGTATCATCTATAAATGGCAGGAACAAATAATCTTCATAGCCTTCTTTTTTGGTTAAATCTTGATTTTGATAAATATTCAACTTGAATTCCTTTCCTTTTAAATCAAATACTAATTCACCATATTTCACATATTCAGGTAGTCGTTCTGTAGTCGTTTTCATCTTGAATGGCTGCTCACCCATTGCGCGGACAAATCTCGCAGTAACAACATAAGTCGAATCAAATTTGAAAAAATCCAGTCCCTTAAACTTCTTTAAATCCTTTTCTTTTAAAGGTGATTTTGAGGCGTCCTTATATTCGGCATTGATTTCACGCTGAAATTCCGTATCGCCCATGACAGCCTTCTTATCTTGTGCGCAGCTTACTAAAAAAATGAGTCCGAAAAAAAATGAAACTAGTGTCTTCATAAATATTTAAAAAAAGTGTAGCCTCAAAAATACAACATTCAATTTTTTTCCCTAGTTTTGATGAACACTAAATAAATATCATGCGCAATTGCATTGTTACATATACCCAAAAGAGAACCTCTTCGATGAGAAGTCGGACTTGTTATATGTTATGATGATATAAATATGCATTTAAACACTATATAAAAGTCCGGCGATAACGTCGGACTTTTTACTTTTATACCAATCAATCAAAATGAAACATTCTTTCTCTAATTTAAGTAAAGTAGTAGATATTATGCTGAATGTTCCATCTGTCCTTTTATTAACAAATTAAAAAGACAGATGAAAATTCTCAACTTTTTATATTACAACGTAGGTCACGCCTACATCAACACCTTCAAAGGCCTGTCTAAAGAAGTTTGGTGGCTTGCGCTCATTACACTGATCAATCGAGCAGGAACCATGGTGATTCCATTTTTGTCTTGGTATCTCACAACCAATATGAAATTCACATTGGATGATGTCGCCTGGATTATGTCAGCCTTCGGTTTAGGTTCCATCGCTGGTTCATGGCTTGGGGGAAAAATGACGGATAAAATTGGCTACTACAAGGTAATGGTATTTAGTTTATTGTTGAGCGGTATCCTATTTATCGGTATGCAGTTCTTAAATACATTTGCAACCATTTGCGCAGGTATTTTTGTATTGATGACGGCTGCAGATATGTTCCGTCCAGCTATGTTTGTGGCGTTAAGTGCTTATAGCAAACCAGAAAACAAGACACGAAGTGTAACACTTATCCGTCTAGCCATCAATCTTGGATTCTCTGCTGG
>JBBSLN010000212.1:0-4824 GCA_038255205.1 Flavobacteriales bacterium | reverse complement strand
TTTGAAGACCTTGCAAAGGCTAGCATTTGAAGTCCAAGGTCTCGCTTTTAAGTAACTCCTTGTAAAGTGTTAATAAGGCGCTTACAGTATCAATATGTTGATAAGTTGCGTTAAGCTGACGTAACCCATTAAAAATTTCGTTAAAGCGATATAAATATTCTAAAGGAAGCAGGTTTGTCGATTTTTCAATGTCCAGATAGCTTTTAATTGCTAATATTAATTTTGAACATTGAACTATTGCTGTGTCTGGATTATCTTGCCATGTATCGAACAATAAATTGATGATATTTGATTTGTTCAACGCTAGTTCTCTCAATTTTTCAATTGAAACATGAACGACATTGTTATTTTGAATGTGTGATAAGATACGATTTGAGTAATTACCATCTTCTACATCAAACAGAGGTTTGACAAATTGATGGGAAAGAATTGAAACGACATCCTTATAGTAAAAGGCAGAAGAGGGTTGTTTATGAATTCGGAACAATTCCTCAAACAATGATGCCAATGGTAATTCTCGTAACGGTAAACCCATAGTTATATTAATGGCATCGATACCTTTGGGAATGCTATATAGCAATGGCATTAATAAGCTTTCATCGCCTAGTACAACAGCAGTATTGGCAATACTATTCTGTTTTTTTTGCAGCGTATCCAATAATTCGCCAATGTATTTTACTTGCCCTATATTTTTTGGAGTACCAATCACTTCAATATGTTTATCCGTTTTATAATAGGATGAAATCCAGTTGAAGCGATGTTTTTCAAAAAAAGACCAATTTTTCTTATGAGAACGCATGAATAGCCCAGCATCATGGATAGTATTATTCATAAAAGCTTCATCAATATCCCAATAAATGACGGCTATATCTTGTTTTAGAAATTCCTGAATGATGATTTCTTCGGCTCTATTTAGTGCATTGAAGCCTACAAAGACGTGATTTGTGCTCGGATTTGTAACTATATAATGTTCAATACCTTCAACGGCTTCTCGATATACCAATCCTTGATAACCTTCTTTATTGCTAATTAATCGTTCTTTAAACTCATGGTAATAAGTCTTCAAACGAGACCAAAATGAAATATAATTCTTAACTGACGCAGTCTGTACTTCGGCCAATGACCAATGGTTCAATTCCTTTATTGCTTTTAGATAATCGAATATGTTTTCTGTCGGTATCAGATAGCGGTCTATCTCATTGAAATCCTGAAGGAGCAATTGAGCCCATTTTGAAAATGTGTCAAAAGATTCAACCTGTTCTTTGGGTGTTATTTTCAGATAGACTTCATAAAACTCAAACAGAAGTTCAGTGTTTGAGATATATTTTAAATCTGATAGGGTTTCAACAAATTCTTCAATGGATAGTATTTTAGGGGCAAATATCGTTTTGTGAAGTGTTTGAGAAAGATGGTAAGTCAAGAACACACCTGCTCTCTTATTAGGTAATATAAAAGTAAGTTGAGAGAAATCAACGTCTTTTTTTTGCAAATCGGCTATAACGTCCTCTATAAAACTTGTCATAGCATAAAAATAAAAAACGCCCCGAATATCGGAGCGTTTTTACACTTATTTATTTTAGAAAACTTAATCTTTTAATTTAACCTCTACACGTCTGTTATTGGTTCTACCTGCAGCAGTCTTGTTAGAATCGATTGGATTCTCTTCACCAAAACCTTTAGCAGTCAATCTCTCTTGAACGATTCCTTTGGCAATCAACCAATCTCTAACGGCGTTAGCACGTCTTTCAGACAACAATTGATTAGATTTATCAGAACCTACACTATCAGTATATCCTTCGATAGCAAAATCAGCTTTTGGATATTCATGGAAAATAGCATGCATAGATTCCAAAGTTTGGGTGGATTCTTTCTTGAATGTTGCTTTGCCTGTATCAAATAAGATAGTTCTAGCATATTCATTCAATTGTTTCATAACTTCTACAGTTGGCTTAACTTCAGGACAACCATTATTAGCAACAGTACCTACTTCGTCTGGGCATTTGTCATCTTTGTCTAATACACCATCACCATCTCTATCTGGCCAAGGACATCCCTTGTTAGCAGCAGGACCAGCTACGTTAGGACAGTCGTCATCTTTATCAGCAACGCCATCACCATCAGCATCAGGACATCCAGCTAGAGCTTTCAAACCAGCAACTGTAGGACAAGCATCTTTGTTATCTGGAACTCCGTCACCATCAGCATCAGGACAACCGTTGAATTCAGCTAAACCAGCCTCATTAGGACAATCGTCTTTAGCATCTTCGATACCATCACCATCAGAATCTGGGCAACCGTTGAAGGCAGCTAAACCAGCAACTTCTGGACAAGCATCATCTTTGTCATATATACCATCACCATCTGTATCTTTTCCACCAAATTGGATATTTAAACCAACTGTGTGTTGAAAATGCTTAGCTAGGTAATCCTCAAATGCATGTTTGTAAGATGATTGAAATGTAATACCTATGTTTTCTGAAAACCAAATATTAAGACCGACTGTTCCGTTAAGCGTTCCAGCTCCGATGTCATCAACCCAAGTGTAACCACCACCAACACCTAAATAAGGGTCAGCCCAGCCACCAGGACCGTTCAATAAATTTCTAAAACTATATTTGATTGTACCGTCTAATGCGTAGTATGATAAATCATTAGCTGATGAATCACCAATTTTGTCAATTTCATTGATTGTTCCAGCAGCAGTGAATACAAATCCATCACTTAAATATCTAGATACAGAAATTGAAGATAAAGAAGGTAAAAAATTGTAGTGGTCTGAAAGGTTGAAGTACTCATCAAAGTACCCACCAAGAGGTGCATCCTCGCCAACAGGGTAAAAGTCAACTGCGTTAACGCCTATTGTAAGAGCCCATGGGTTGTTCTCATCTTGTGCATTAGCGTTGCTGAAGCTCAATAAAAGCAACGTCGCAATAAATAATCTGCTAAGATTTTTCATATTCTAATAATTTAATTTTTAAGTGTTAATTGTAGGCAAAAGTAAGTTGTTAAATTATATTAACAAAGACAAATATATAAAAATATTGATTATTTGCCCTAAAATATACGTTTTTGGATTGATTTTATATAACATCCAATGTTTTTCCGACTTTAATAAATGCTGAAATGGCTTTATCTAAGTGCTCTTTTGTATGAGCGGCAGACAGCTGTACTCGTATTCTAGCCTTCTCTTTTGGTACAACTGGAAAAAAGAATCCTATAACATAAATCCCTTCTTTAAGTAGCATTTTTGCCATTGTTTGCGATAATTTAGCATCGTACAACATTACTGGAACAATGGCAGAATCTCCATCTATAATATCAAATCCGGCTTTTTTCATTGCTACTTTAAAATAGGTGGTGTTTTCTTCTAGAGTATCTCGTAACGACGTATCATTTTGTAACATTTCAAAAACTTTAATAGAAGCACCTACAATTGCAGGAGCTAAAGAATTTGAAAACAAGTAAGGTCTAGAGCGCTGGCGCAACATGTCGATGATTTCCTTTTTACCGGTAGTATAACCTCCCATGGCGCCTCCCATTGCTTTTCCTAACGTCCCAGTAATAATGTCTATTCGCCCCATAACCCCTTTTTCCTCAAGCGTTCCTCTGCCCGTTTCGCCAATGAATCCAGTTGCATGACATTCGTCAATCATAACTAAGGCTTCATACTTATCTGCCAAATCACAGATTTTGTCTAAAGGTGCTACCAGGCCATCCATTGAAAAAACGCCATCGGTCACAATGATTTTGAAACGTGATCCTCTATCATCGGCTGCAATCAACTGCTCTTCCAAATCTTTCATATCACTATTTTGATAGCGATAACGTGCCGCTTTGCACAAACGAACACCATCAATAATGGAGGCATGATTTAGTGAATCGGAGATAATTGCATCCTCTTCGCCCAATAATGGTTCAAAAACACCACCATTGGCGTCAAATGCCGCTGCATATAATATGGTGTCTTCAGTTCCGTAAAAATCTGCAATCTTTTTTTCCAAAGTTTTATGAATATCCTGTGTGCCACAAATAAATCTCACGGAGGACATCCCAAAACCATGCGTATCCATCGCATCCTTGGCCGCTTTTACCACGGCGGGATGTGAAGAAAGTCCTAAATAATTGTTAGAGCAAAAATTTAAAACTGTTTCGCCAGTATTTAGTGTGATTTCCGCACCTTGAGGAGAGGTAATGATGCGTTCTTCCTTGTAAAGCCCATCTTCCTTAATATTCTTGAGTTCTTTTTGTAAGTGTTCTTTAAGTTTTCCGTACATAAGTTTTTAGAGTTTATTGCAAATTTAAAATTCTTTTACCTGAATGTCCTCATTAATATAAATCAATATTTTTTTGATGACTTTGAATTCCATTTCCTCCAGAATAATTTGGTAATTCAATAGTTGTTGTAAGTGGAAAGGTTTTTCATTCCCGGTTTTGTAGTCGATGATAAAGGCTTCGTTATTGTTGTTAATCACAATTCTGTCAGGACGCAACACTTCGCCATCTTTTGTTATGATATCTTTTTCGTTGAAAATTGTGAGTCCATCTCTATAATAACGGGACAAATCAGAATGATTCACTATAGTTTCAATTAAAGGGGTTAATTCTTCAACTTGTTCAGAATTTAATTTCCCTGAAGCATAAAGATCATCCATCACGAAAGGAATATCAATAGCGGTTTTTATTTCCGACATAATATTGTGAACCAGATTTCCTTTTTCTTGCGCCTTTTCTTGCGCCGTATCCCATAAATACCCAGAATTGGTAACAATGGTAAGGTTGTGTTCTTCTTTTGCCGTACAAATAAACTGACCTTGCGTTATAGTT
>JBBSLN010000211.1:0-4833 GCA_038255205.1 Flavobacteriales bacterium | reverse complement strand
TGATTCTTTTTTACGGAATCTTCCCAATATTGAAAAAATCAACAACTATTCGAATTTTTTGTCACGCATCAGTGTCCCGCAGATCTCGCAGATTTTCGCCGAACTGTTTCTGATTCATTTGTGGGGAATCTGCTCCATATTGAAAAAATTAGCAACTATTTGAATTTTTAGTTACGTATTAGTGTCCCGCAGAACTCGCAGATTTTCGCAGAGCTGTCTCTGATTCATTTGTGCGTAATCAGCTCAATATTGAAAAAAATCAGCAACTATTTGAATTTTTAGATACGTATTAGTGTCCCGCAGATCTCGCAGATTTTCGCAGAACTGTTTCTGATTCTTTTTTACGGAATCTTCCCAATATTGAAAAAATCAACAACTATTCGAATTTTTTGTCACGCATCAGTGTCCCGCAGATCTCGCAGATTTTCGCAGAACTGTTTCTTATTCTTTTTTACGGAATCTATACAAGATTAAAAAAAATTACATTTTCAGTTTGTTTTACAACAAATTTCAGCAAATATTTTTCTGCGAAAATCTGCGAAATCTGCGGGAGAAAAAAAATCTCCATGATATTTCAAATTTAGAGTAACTTTATAACTCTTTTATAGACTTACAGTACAATCAATCAAACGAAAAAATAACTTTTCATGTTTTCATTATTTAGAGAAAATATCCGCATTGCCTTTGGTTCTATAAAATCACAGTTGCTTCGCACCATCCTGACCGTTTTAATTATTGCCATCGGTATCACAGCATTGGTAGGTATTTTAAGTGCAGTTTCTGCTCTTGAGAATACTATTTCAAGTGATTTCTCATCGATGGGCGCGAACACCTTTAATATTCAGCGATATGAATTCACTACACAGCGCCAAAGTGGTAAGGAAGTTCAAAAAATCAATCCGGTTTTAGGCTATCAAGAAGTAAAGGCGTTTGAGGAAACCTACCAATTTCCATATACCAAAACGTCCCTTTCATTTATGGGAACTGGTACTGCCGAAGTTAAATACGAAAATAAAAAAACAGATCCTGAAGTTACAGTTTTGGGAGTCAACGAGAATTACATTCAAAATTCGGGACTGGAAGTCAGTGATGGTCGCGAGCTCAATTTTTTTGATGTGGTGAACAACAATAATGTCTGTATTATAGGTAGCGATCTTGTCAAGTCAGTTTTGTCAGAGGTCAATCCCGTTGGACAGACTATCAGCATCAGAGGTGCAAAGTTTAAGGTTATTGGCATTTTAAAGTCGAAAGGCTCCACTTTTGGAAACAACCAAGATTTACGGGTATTTATTCCGTTGCAAAAAGCGCGTTCCTTGTTTACCCAACCTAATATCAATTATAGTTTAAGTGTCAAGACCGACAATAAAGATATGTTGGAAGGCGCACAGGACGAGGCGATTTTGACCTTTCGAAATATAAGGGGCTTGAATCCTGTTGAGGAAAATAATTTTGGAATCGAGCGTAGTGATGATTTAATCAATCGAATCGGTTCTATTACTCAATATCTTTATATAGCTGCATGGATTATTAGTATCATCACCATAACAGGGTCATCAATCGCTTTGATGAATATCTTGTTCGTATCCGTAACCGAAAGAACACGCGAAATCGGTGTCCGTAAGGCGCTTGGCGCCAAAAGTAAGACCATCGCCATGCAATTTTTTATGGAAGCGATTATCATTGGACAATTGGGCGGAATTTTAGGAATTATTCTCGGTGTCATAATTGGGTATGTGGTCGCTTCACTGGCTGAATTTCAGTTTTCAACGCCATGGTTGGCAATGTTCAGTGCGTTTACGATTGCGTTTATAGTGGCCATTGTCGCTGGACTGCTTCCTGCCGTGAAAGCCTCAAAACTAGATCCTGTGGAATCTTTGAGATACGAGTAAAAAGACTTAAGACCGTCCCGAATTTTCGGGACTATTAGACGTAAGACTTAAGACTAATTTTTTAGGAATAAAAGCATTCTTTGAGACTTAAGCCCAAATTAGAAGTTATTCTGAATGAATCAAATTTCGAAGTTATAGATAGCGATGATATTCAAAATGAAGGAATCTATTCTTACCATAGCATTGAATCTGTCGAATTAAGCAAAGAGAAAATCAATTGGCTTGTCACGATATTGAATATCATTTTCGGATTACTTATTGAAAGTGGATTCGGTGAGAGATATTAAGACAGGGCTCAACTAAAAATAAGTCTGAATGGGAAGGTACTTAAATTAGGACTTTTTAATGTGGACACAGAAAAAATTCAATCCGTAAAAAACATATTGAGGAGAAAAATCACTTTGCCTTGACCAACTTCTCAAAATATCTAAACAAATCCCCTTTTGTTATCATGGCACCTTGTTGAATCAGCTTGAATTTATCCAATGGCTTATCATCAGAATAGGATTTATTGGCAGTTAAAAACTCAACATCATCCGACAATACATTTTCTCTGAACCAATCAAAGCCTTGTGACGTTGATAAATCAATGTCATCATTTTTAAGTTTGATGGCAATCAATTGCATTATATCCTTTTTCAAATGAAACAAATGAATCTGCTGTGGTGAAATATGTTCTAAATATTCTACTTTTCCAAGTACACCTTCCCACACCAAATCGCTGAACACATCCAATTCCTGTTCCGCAATCTCTGGCTTGTTTTCTTTAATATCTGACCATTCATCAGCCGTGATAGATTGAGTCGCTAGGAAGTTGATGAACTCTTGATGCAATTCTTCAAATTGTTCTTTGGTGAGTCTTGTGTATTTCATTGTTAAAAAAACTTTTAAGTTATTGGTTTATAGCGTTATTCTATCGCATGGACTTAATATGTAGATAACTATTTGCTAATATATTTCATTCAAAAATCAACAAATTTAATCCTGTTATAATTACATAAAAAAGCCCCAAACAAGTTGAGGCTTTTTAAAATTATATTTTGAGTATTAAGCTTCTGCTATAACTTCAAAAGTCAAATCAACTGTTACCGATCTGTGCAATCTGATAACTGCTTCATACTGACCTAAACGTTTGATATTACCACCATTGATGGAAATGAACTTTTTGTCCACTGTGTGACCAGCGTCATTCAAGGCCTTTGCTAAATCAATATTGGATATAGATCCGAATAATTTTGCGCCTGGTGCTGCCTTATCTCCAGCATTTGCAGGAATCTTGATGTCCAATGCTCTTAATGATTCAGCTGTTTTTTCAGCTTCATCAATTACTTTTTTGTCTTTAAAAGCACGTTGCTTCATAGTTTCAGCCAATACTTTTTTAGCAGAAGGCGTTGCCATAACAGCTTGCTTTTGTGGAATTAAAAAGTTTCTACCATAACCGTTCTTTACCGTTACAATATCGTCTTTAAATCCTAAATTTTCAACGTCTTGTTTTAATATAAGTTCCATAGTTATGTGTTTATTATTTTAATAAATCCGCTACATAAGGCAAAAGTGCAAGATGACGTGCCCTTTTTACCGCAACAGATACTTTTCTTTGGTATTTTAATGAAGTTCCTGTCAAACGTCTTGGTAACAATTTACCTTGCTCGTTTACGAAACCCAATAACCAATCAGCGTCTTTGTAATCAACATACTTAATACCAGATTTTTTGAATCGGCAGTATTTTTTTGTCTTGCTCGTGTCAATGTTCAATGGTGTAAGATACCTGATCTCACCATCTTTCTTTCCTTTAGCTTGTTGTTCTATTGATGACATAATTACGCTTTTTGATTGATTTTAGTTCTTCTTCTTTCAGCCCAAGAAATGGCATGTTTATCTAACTTCACAGTCAAATAACGCATAAAACGCTCGTCACGTCTAAACTCAACTTCAAGTGGATTGATGACTTCACCATCTACGGTAAACTCAAATAAGTGATAAAAACCACTTTTTTTGTTTTGAATTGGGTAAGCCAGTTTTTTCAAGCCCCAATCCTCTTTGGATATCATCTTTGCTCCTCTAGAAACAAGAAAATCTTCGTATTTCTCGACTGTTTCCTTTATCTGCGTATCAGATAAAACGGGATTTAAGATGAAAACAGTTTCATAATGATTCATAAAATATTGTATTTGTTATTAAAATGGGTGCAAAAATACACAATATTTCGAATTATGGCAATATATTTGATATGAAATATTTGGATATTATTCAAATGTTAAAATTTTGTTAAATAGAACAGTTTACCGATGTTTTTTGGTTTTTATCCGAATTTTTCGTACTATTGTCGATACTTAACCTAATAAACAATAATGTTATGACCTTAAACTGTGTAGTAGTTGATGATTCTGCGATACAACGATTATCGATTGTAAAGTTAATTGAAAATCATTCTTCACTTAACCTAATAGCAGAATATAGTAGTGCTTTAGAAACAAAAAACGGACTAAATACCCACAAGGTGGACCTTATCTTTCTAGATATTGAAATGCCTGTGCTTAACGGATTCGAATTACTTGACGTTCTCAATAATAAACCCCAAATTATTTTTGTGACTGGCAAGACCGAATATGCGTTCAAAGCATTTAATTATGATGCTACGGATTATCTTCAAAAACCCATAACCAGAGAACGTTTTAATGTCGCGGTTGAAAAAGCCGTTGAACAGCACAAATTAAAACTCGATTTTAATGAAACCGATGGAGAGCACATCTTCGTGAAAAGTAACCTTAAAAAACGTAAAGTCTATATCAAGGATATCAAATGGATTGAGGCTCTTGGTGATTATGTGAAATTGGTAACTGAAGAAAATAGTCTAGTAGTACTTTCTACAATGAAAGCTTTTGAAAGCGAATTGCCAGAAGGTAAATTCTTGAGAATCCACAAATCCTATATCGTCAATCT
>JBBSLN010000210.1:0-4851 GCA_038255205.1 Flavobacteriales bacterium | reverse complement strand
TGTTGATGATTTCCTGACCAACCTCGCTTTGCAAGGCAGTATAACGAAAAACATCATTTTTGTCATACTTAATGATGTATTGAACCGAAGCATCACAAAGGTTACAGACACCATCAAAAAGGATTAGTTTTTTATTTTCAGGTAATTTTATAAGCATAGTTTCAGACTGTTCCTCATTAAAAATTCTATTTTCATAAATGCATTTATTCCCAACCACAATCAACTAAAAACTGCGACTTTGACTGAAGACTATTTTCCGGATTCCACAAGTTCCAACTGTTCAACGCTCACATTAGTCGTAAACATCCCATAATTAATAACAGCTTTGTTCTTTTCAAGCTTATCGATGGTTCCAACAGCTTTTCCATCCTTCAAGCGAACCCTATCACCAACTTTAAAGTTGGGTTTTGCTTGTGGCGCTGCTTCAATCTTTTGCTTTGCTACTTTCTTCTTCTGTCGTATGACTTCAACCGTTTTTTCAGCTTCGTTGACAACCTTTTTTTCTTTCGCTTTTTGAATCTGTTTTTGCTTGACAGATACTTTCTTACGTTTGGAATTTTCAATTTGGACCAATTTGAATAAATCGTCCATCAATTCTCGCTTCTTTTTAGTATCAAAATATTTCTCGGACAAATCATTGACTTTTTGCCCCAAATAAATCAAACGTTGATTACTGTCATATAACTCTTGATAGCTTTCCAACTTTTTCTGAATCTTCACATTGATTTCCTCCAATTTTTCACCTTCAGACTGTGTTTTCATCTCATTGACCTTTAAAGAACGTTCGGTCTTTTCGAGTTTGCTTCTCTCTTTTTGAAGCTTTGCAATAGTAGCATCAAACCTGATTTTACCTCGCTCAATTTTCTTCTTCGATCTATTGATCAGACTGAATGGAATTCCATTTTTTTGCGCAACTTCAAATGTAAACGAACTTCCTGCCTGACCTAAAGCCAATTTATACATCGGCTCCAAACTTTGCTCATCAAACAGCATATTGGCGTTTTGCATAAATGGCAATTCGTTCGCTAAAATCTTCAAGTTGGAGTAGTGGGTTGTAATGATTCCATAGGCTTCCCGATGATAAAATTCTTCTAAAAATGTTTCCGCTAGAGCACCTCCCAATTCTGGATCGCTACCTGTTCCAAATTCATCAATCAGAAACAATGTATTCTTATTACATTTCTTCAAGAAATAATTCATTTGTTTCAAGCGATAGCTGTAAGTGCTCAAGTGATTTTCAATTGATTGATTATCACCTATATCACTCAATATCCTGTCAAATAGACAAACGGTACTTCGCTCGTGTACAGGAATCAAGAAGCCACTTTGAATCATCACTTGAAGCAGTCCTACTGTTTTTAAGGTGATACTTTTTCCTCCAGCATTGGGACCTGAAATCACGATAATCCGATTGTCTGGCTTTAACTCTATGGATTGAGGAAAGGTTGTAAGTTTCTTTTTTTGATTGGACACATATAGAAGTGGATGATAGGCATCTTTTAAATACAAATGTTTTTCATCGTTAATTTCAGGTAAAATCCCTTTGATGTCATTTGCGTATTTTGCTTTTGCTGAAATAACATCCAAATCTGTCAAAAATGTTTGGTATTGCCATAATACTGGAGTGAACGGTCTCACAAATTCTGTCAATTGCTTTAGGATTCGTTTGACCTCTTCTTGCTCATCATATTCTAAATTATTGAGTTCTCTTGTATAGCGAAACGTCGCTTCTGGTTCAATATAAACTATGCTTCCCGTTTTACTTCCACCTAGAATGGCACCCTTTACTTTTCTACGGTGCATGGCTTTTACTGCCAAGACACGTTTGTTGTCCATAACCGATTCGCGAATATCATCCAGATATTCCAATGAATTGTACGTGTTCAATGCGGAGGTAAAGCTCTGATTTATTTTGCCTTTGATAGCATTAATACCTTGGCGCAATTTAAATAAGGTCTGTGATGCATTATCCTTCACCTCACCGAATCGGTCGATATTTGCATCTATGTTCTCTACAATGGCTTTAGAAACTTCAATTTGAGAAGATAACTGATATAAGTGTGGATAATACTCCTCAAACTTTTTTAGAAATAAGATGATTTCGTTACATGTCAAGGAAATTGCGGCAATTTTCTTAAAGCTCGACGTTTCCAAAACAGAGTTCTCGATTTTTAAGTATTGAAGTTCTTTAGTAATGGCCTCAAAACCATGATTTGGAATCCGATTGTCATTGGCGAAAGAGGAAACATATTCATTGGTATATTGTAAGGCATTTACAACTTCATCTTTAGAGGAAAATGGCAAGATGGCAAGAGTTTGCTCTGCACCTAATGCGGTAACACAAAAGGCAGAGACCTGCTGAAGTACTTTACCAAACTCTATATCCTGTAATGTCTTTTCGTGGATGTGAATCATTCGTTTCCTAAATGGTCATTTTAGCCGACAAAGTTAGCGAATTTTGAGCAGTCCATCCTATTATAGATACACGGAAATAGTCAGCACCAACATCGAAAAAAGGGCAAGAATAATCACTAATGGCATTATAAATTTTAACCATTTATCAAAGCCAACTTTTACTATTGCAAGCGATGCTAAAATAAGACCAGTGGGATTTATAAAATTGAACAATCCAACACCGAATTGATAGGCATTCACAATCAACTCCCTTCCGATAACTACAGTATCTGCCAATGGAGACATGATCGGCATTGTCAAAACCGCCATTCCAGAGTCTCAATTATAGTGGAGTTGTTGTCGTCCTTATTATATGTCAGCGTGTTATAGCTCCCAGCGGTAATCAACCAAGTTAAAATTGAAACAAAATCACATATAATAAGGAGCACAGTTTATGCGGAAGGGAATTTGATTTTTTTCAATGAGAGGTTTTTTATGATTAAAGATAGTATTAATTTTAGATGAAATTAATATGTCTTCTAAAATGAATGTAGATATACATAAAAGCTGGAAACCCTACTTACAAAAGGAATTCGACAAACCTTATTTTGAAGAGTTGATTAAATTTTTTAGAGACGAATATCGCACACAAATCTGTTTCCCTCCAGCCAGGCAAATCTTTTCGGCCTTTGATCGGTGCCCATTTGAAGAATTAAAAGTCGTCATCCTTGGCCAAGATCCGTATCATGGTAGCGGTCAGGCAAACGGATTGTGTTTTTCAGTTAATGATGGCATTCCGCATCCACCATCATTGACAAATATCTTTAAGGAAATTGAAACAGATTTGGGAATTCCATACCCAAAATCCGGAAATTTGGAACACTGGGCTAAGCAAGGTGTGTTACTTTTAAACGCCACTCTAACAGTTCGTGCACATCAGGCTGGAAGTCATCAAAATAAAGGATGGGAAACTTTTACAGATGAAATCATAAGCACAATAAGTAATGAAAAGGAAAATGTAATTTTTTTGCTTTGGGGAGGATTTGCAAATAAAAAATCAAAATTGATTGATACTTCGATACACCAAATACTTTCTACAGGACATCCTTCGCCGCTAAGCGCAAATAGAGGTTATTGGTTCGGAAATAAACATTTTAGTAAAACTAACTCCCTGTTGCAGCAAGTTGGGGAGGAGGCAATTGCTTGGTAACGATATTGCGGGTAATGATTTTTTCTAGGACTTGATTTCTTTCTGTAGTTTCTTTTTTGGATGTTTTATTGCAACTGAAGATTAATAGAAAAAAATTTAACGCAATTAAAAAAGAAAGTGTCAGAAGAATTATCATTATCATAGCGATTAGGTTAGTGTCAGTTAGGGGTTTGACAATCAGATTTATCAAATGTAATTATTTTTTTTTAAAAAAAGCACGGTAACCTTGGAAAACTTAAAGATATGTTAAATTTTAATATGTTTTAGTTACAATTTTTTTACAATTTCATTGTAGGGCTTCCTTTTCTTTATAATGTTAACATCCAACAATTCATTCTGTATTTTTTCAATAGTTTTTTCATCCAATACGTCCTGCGACCACTCGGTTAAATTCAACCATTCCTGAACATCTTCAAGTTCAAGAGAATACCTATTTGCAATCGTTTTGTCGATACTCGGAATGTCTTTGAATTCAATTGTGGTGTTATTTATAATATCGAGAATCTTTTTAACTTCCTCTGCGTTGGATTCCAAAAATGCATCATTAACCGCAATCACAAAACAAGGCCAAGGTGTGGGCAATGTGCCTATACAACGGAACGTTTTGTCATCCACTAACGGTTTGGTCATAAATCTCTCCCACATAAAGTAGTCTGCATCTCCATTGCTCAAGGCTTTCACGGCGCCTTCTATATTTTGTATGACTTCAAATTTCAAATCTTCCTCTAAATCCCATCCCTTATTTTCGGCATTGATGTAGGCCATTAAATGTGAACCGGAGCCAAAACGACTAATCGCTGCACGTTTCCCTTTCAAATCAGCTACAATTTTGAATTTTGAATCGTGCGCGACATGGATTCCCCAAATCAATGGCGACTGCACAAATGTCTGAACAATTTTACTGGGATTTCCTTCTACTATATCTTTTATAATGCCTTCGGTTAAAATCACAGCCATATCTATATCACCATCTCTCAATGCTTTTGTCATTTGACCGGTCCCACCAGGATAGTCTTCCCATCTCAAGTTGCTGCCTTCCTTTTAGAATTCGCCATTCTTCAAGGTTAAATACCAAGAAAGATTAAAGTGTTCTGGAACGCCTCCTATTTTTACTGTTTTCAATTTATTTGTTTTCTCGCCACGGCGCAGAGACGCCAAGCATTAATATTTAAAACTATGGATTTTTTTGCAAAATATAATTACTATTCAACTAATTTACCCAGACAATAGTGAATCAAATCGTCTAC
>JBBSLN010000209.1:0-4875 GCA_038255205.1 Flavobacteriales bacterium | reverse complement strand
TGCTCAAAAGTATCGCCATAATCGATGCCATTTTCTGTGCGGATATCTTGATGTTGCTGCGTGTAATTTTCGTGCGCTTCCATAATTCGGATGCCAGCAAAGCCTAAATCATTGAATGGGCGATGATGACCTCCACGACCAAAACGGTCCAATCTGTAAACCATCATGGGATTCATTTCTGGCATATAAGTTTTAACGGTTTTATGTATGTACCGCGCCAATTGACGTGAAATTCCATCCACTTCGCCACCATAAAAACGTCGTGCATTTCGTTCGCGTTCGGTTTCTGTTGGAGGGACAGGTTCAGAGAAAATGCGGAACGTTCTGTTATCAATCACGCCATCGACACCTTCGATGTTGCCAATCATATCATTATTTAAAATTCCGATGATGTCCCAACCTTTTTCCTTGGCGTAAGCAGCCAATCCTGCACCACCAAAAAGACCTTGTTCTTCACCAGAAAGACCGACATATATAATGCTGCTTTCAAATTTATATTTGGATAACACCCTGGCAGCTTCTATGGTTCCGGCCATTCCAGAGGCATTGTCGTTAGCACCTGGAGCATCTGTCGTAAAGTCCATCGTATCACTCGAACGTGAGTCGATGTCGCCACTCATGATGATATAGCGGTTTGGATATTTTGTTCCTTTTTGAATGGCAACAACATTCACGACCCAAGCATCATGTGGAACACGGTTGTTTCCTTCTTTGGTCACGAAATCTTTTTGATAAAAGACATTTATGCAGTTATTACAATTTTTAGAGATTGTTTCGAATTCTGATTTTATCCAACGTCTTGCGGCACCAATGCCTCGTGTATTTGAGACCGTATCACTGAATGTGTTACGTGTTCCAAATTCGGTAAGTGTTTTGACATCCTTTTTGATACGTTCGGCAGAGACTGCATCGATGATGTCATAGATTTTTGAATCTGTTTGGGCGAAAATACTTGTAGCGAAAAGTAGGATTGCAATGTTTAATATATTTTTCATAATGTTTGTTTTAATTATTCAATAAGAGTGTTCCAAAGATGTTCGCATCTATCCAACCTCTATTTTTGTCTTCTCCTTCAACGGCAATCGAGCCAATGAAATTTTCACGTTCAAGACTGGAATCGTTGTCACAATAGGCCAATGCAAATCCTATTTTTTTTCCGCCCATTAGTTTTACTGGAGTATTCGTTCCATCATCCCGATAGGAGTCATTATATATGGAAATTTTCAATTCCCATAGCGTCGTTTTTCCAGAAGTGATGTGTTTGGATTGTATATGTTGATTGTATAATTTTCCGACTTTTTCAGTGGACATATCCACGACATTTCCATCAAGAGCAACATGATAAGCAAAGGCATTGTGGTTAAATTGATGTTCGCCGCCGCTATTGTCTTCATCGATAAAAACTTCGACACAATCATCATCCCACCATAATTTCAATGGGTCTTCATATTGGTCATATAGAATGTCATCAATAATTTCAACCAATAAAAACAAGGCATCTTTCGTCCAGCAAAGTTTGTATCGGCCTTGAAAGTCATCAGCAGCGTATGGCGTTCCGAGCCAAAGTTGGTCTATGGGATGCCAACTATTTTGCGCTTTCCAAATGGATTCGTTGGCAATACCATCAATAGTCGGTGATTGCATCGCTTTCGGCACATTTATGAGTTGTATATCAGGTTTTTGTGATTTCGAAATTGTGGTATCAGAACTTTTGCAGCTCAAGACCGAAACGAGAATAATAAATCCAAGAAATTTATACATGTCTATTTTTTATAATTGAATTGAACTGTTTCAACCTCACCATTATCTTGATGGATGTCGACATAGATAGTCATCTCGTTATCACTTATTTTTTCAAAGGTCATACCTTCAAAAACAACTTTGTTCGCTGTGATTTCTTTCAACGGAAAATCGACAGTTTCATCTTTAGTTTCCCAACCTTTTAGGTCGTTCTCAAAATGTTTTAATTGCAGAATCAGAGAATTTTCTATTTCACGAATAATCTCAATTTCATAAAAAACAACTTGACCTTTATCAATCAATTTAAACGTTGCCATCATCGAGCCACCTGACGGTTCGCTCCAGTTTTCTTCAGTCAATCCACCAAAGGCCTCACCTTTCCAGTTACCAGCAATCCACTTGATATTCTCCAGTTTTGGTTCTAATTTTTCATTCATTAGCTCGCCAACAAGTGCTAATTGCGTGCCATCCGGACTCACTGCTAAACGTGTGATGTTATTGATTCCGTAATCCAAAAGTGTAGCCGCTTTCATCCAGTTCTTATCTTTATTTGGGCTGAAATAATATAATACGCCATCTTTTGCCATGAAGATTGTACCGTCCGGAGTCCAACACATATCTTCGGTTTTGGGGAGTGTTTGAATGATTAATTTGGTGGCACCAGAAATCGGGTTAATAGATTTTATTTCCCAGATACTGTCGTTTTCTTTTGAAATATAACTGACCAATTTTGATTTTGGAATGTTATGTAGTGAACGCCCAACATTTTGGTCGAGCTTGATATTTTGTTTCGCTTGAACATCCGTTTTATAGATTGACATCATTTCGCCTTCGAGAACAGAGCATATTAACACATTCGGATTGAACCAATTATGATAGCCAATAACCAAAGTATCAATTAAAACAGAATTTTTTCCACTTTTTAAATCATATCGATAAAGGAGTTGTTTTCCATCTTTATCCAATCTAATTGCTGAAACTGCATTCTGATTTGGAATTTTCAAAGGTGAATATTCACCACCCTCGGTTGAACAGACCCAAGTCTTTGCGCCATATTTGATATCGTACATCACTATATCTGTTTGACCATTTCTAGTTCCAGAATACAGAATTGTTTTGTTGTTCATAAAAGAAGGTTGGTTATCATAACCTTCATTATTTGATATGTTCTTAAAATTTGATACCTTGAAAGCGTCGTCTGTTGTGTCCAAATCAAAAACAAACACTTCTGTATTTGGTTGGGAGTAGGTTAGAAAGGTAACAAAGATAAACAAGTATTGAATTAAACTTTTCATTATTTTTTTGAATTGATTTTCTAAAGATAATGAAAAATACAAAAGCCAATTCATCGGAATGAATTGGCTCTCACGTCTGCAATTTGAATTAGCCTAAAAATTTAAAAAAAATATAAATATCAGACCTTTCAGGTTTTCAAAACCTGAAAGGTCTTTTTAATTAAAAACAATATTTGTTTTCAGCTTTCACCTTTTCGGCAATCGTTCTACGCAAACCAACGATGTCTGGATAGTTGGTGTATTTTGTATAACGTTTTAAGCCCATCAACATCATGCGTTGTTCATCTCCTTTTGCAAACGAAATGATACTTTCTTTACCATTTTTTTCAGCAATATCTACTGCATGGTACAAATATAATTTTGCCATTGCAATTTGAACCGCTTGTGCGTCTTCTCCAAAACGTTTTGCATTTTTCTCTGTTCTCAAAATTCCTGATTCAGCCATGTAAATTTCGATAAGAATATCAGAGGCGGCAATCAATAATTGCTGTTGTCCATCTAATTTTTCTCCATATTTCTGAACTGCTGCACCTGCAACCATCAAGAATAATTTCTTAAGATTTGCAATCATTTCTTTTTCTTCAGCGAACAACAAAGAATAATCTGGTTTATCGAAAGAAGGTATTCCCAATAATTCATCAGCAACCGCTTTCGCAGGATTTAACAGGTCAACATGACCTTTCATTGCTTTTTTAACAAGCATTCCTACAGATAACATTCTGTTGATTTCGTTGGTACCTTCATAGATACGAGCGATGCGTGCATCTCTCCAAGCAGCTTCCATAGGAGTCTCTTTTGAAAAGCCCATGCCTCCAAAAATTTGGATGCCTTCATCTGCACAACTTTGTATGTCTTCTGAAACCGCTACTTTTAAGATTGAACACTCAATCGCATATTCTTCCACACCTTTCAATTCTGCTTCTTGATGACTGTTACCAGCTTCTTGACGCAATTCGATTCTATCTTCGATATTTTTTGCTGCTCTATAACTCGCAGATTCTCCAACATAACAGTTGGTGGCCATTTCTGCTATTTTTTTCTTGATAGCTCCAAAATCAGAGATAACTGTGTTGAATTGCTTACGTTCATTGGCATATTGAACAGCAGTTGTTAACACACGTCTTTGTGAATCCAAACACGCAGCAGCCAATTTTATCCGACCCACATTAAGAGAGTTCATGGCGATTTTAAATCCTTCGCCACGACCAGCCAACATATTTTCTACAGGAACCACAGTATCGCTAAAGAACACTTGTCGTGTTGAAGACGCATGGATTCCTAATTTCTTTTCTTCCTCGCCTAAAGTAATGCCGTTACTTGGGTCTTGTTCAACAATAAATCCAGTAATATTTTTGTCGTTCTCAATTCTCGCAAAAACGATGAACATATCACAAAAGCCAGCATTGGTAATCCACATTTTTTGACCGTTCAGTTTATAAGACTTACCGTCTTCTGAAAGAGTTGCCGTAGTTTTACCAGAATTAGCGTCACTTCCAGCACCTGGTTCAGTTAATGCGTATGCACCGAACCATTCGCCTGTCGCTAATCTTGGAACATACTTTTGCTTTTGTGCTTCGGTACCGTAAAGGGTAATTGGCATTGTCCCAATTCCAGTATGTGCACCAAACGCTGTACTGAATGAACCAGTTCCACTTGAAATGTATTCGCATACAATCATTGTAGACACAAATCCCATTCCGAGTCCGCCATATTCTTCAGGAACAGACACTCCCAAAAATCCCATGTCTCCAGCTTTACGCATCACTTCTTCAGTCAACGCATAATCTTTAGCTTCAAAACGGTCTCTTTTTGAAACGATTTCGCGGTCATTAAATTCGAT
>JBBSLN010000208.1:0-4921 GCA_038255205.1 Flavobacteriales bacterium | reverse complement strand
TCTTGAGTAATTTTGCAGTTACGAATTTACTAAATACAACGGGTTATAAAAACTCTCACTCCATAATTATATGAACAAAGCAATATTAGTTACCGCATCAATTTTAGGAATTATCGGAATTATTTTAGGTGCTTTTGCGGCGCATGGCTTAAAACAAATGATTACTACTGAATCCATTCAGACATTCGAAACAGGGGTAAAATATCAAATGTATCACGCGTTATTCCTATTAGTTGTTGGTGCTTCAAGTATGGTGCAAGATAAATTCAAGAGGTTTATATTTTGCTTGGTTCTTGTAGGTATTTTCTTTTTTTCTGGTTCCATTTATGCCTTGGCAACAAACTCCATAAGCACTTTTGATTTTAAAACAATTGGATTCATAACTCCTATTGGAGGTTTATTATTAATTAGCGCTTGGGTCGTCCTGATGATAAACTTTTTGAAGTTGAAAACCGATAAATCGTAAAATTAGGTGCGTACTTTAAAATATTGTTTAATTTTGTACCAACAAACAATACAAGATTATTATGGTAGATCATACCCAAACTACGAAATCGATTTCGTTAGACCAATATGGAATTAAAAATGCCAAAGTAAACTATCAACTTTCCCCAGAACAACTTCATACGATTGCAATCAAAAAAGGGCAGGGCGTAGAGGCGTCTTCAGGTGCGCTTGCAATCAATACTGGGGAATTTACTGGACGTTCTCCCCAAGACAGGTTCATTGTAAAGGATAGTATTACCGAAGACAAAGTATGGTGGGGAAAAATCAATATTCCATTTGATTCGGATAAGTTTCAAAAATTATATGATAAAGTAGTCAACTATCTGTCTAGTAAAGAAGTATTCGTACGCGATAGTTATGCTTGTTCAGATGAAAAATACAAACTTAACATTCGCGTCATTACAGAATATGCCTGGAGCAATCAGTTTGCTTACAATATGTTTTTACGTCCGACGGTAAAGGAATTGGAAAATTTTGAACCAGAATGGACCATTGTGAATGCGCCTGGTTTTATGGCAGACCCTGAAGTGGATGGAACTCGTCAGCATAATTTTGCCATATTGGATTTCACTCGCAAGATTGCCTTAATAGGTGGGACAGGTTACACTGGAGAAATCAAAAAAGGAATTTTCTCGGCATTGAACTTTATACTTCCAGTTTATAAAAACACCCTGCCAATGCATTGTAGTGCCAATGTGGGTGAAGATGGAGATACTGCAATTTTCTTTGGATTGTCCGGAACAGGTAAAACAACGCTTTCTGCTGATCCGGATAGACGATTGATTGGTGATGATGAGCATGGTTGGACAGCTGAAAATACCGTATTTAATTTTGAAGGTGGTTGTTATGCAAAAGTCATCAATTTGACAGAAGAAAACGAGCCAGATATCTATAATGCCATCAAAAAAGGAGCAATTCTTGAGAATGTCATTATGAATGCAGATGGCGAAGTGGATTATCGGGACGTCTCCATTACTCAAAATACACGAGTAAGTTATCCGATTGACCACATTAATAACATCCAAGAGCCTTCAATTGGTGATAACCCAAAGAATATTTTCTTTTTGACCGCAGATGCTTTTGGTGTATTGCCTCCGATTTCAAAATTGACGCCTGGTCAGGCAGCCTATCATTTTATTTCGGGTTATACAGCGAAAGTTGCTGGAACGGAAGCCGGAATTGATGAACCAACGCCTAATTTTTCCGCTTGCTTTGGCGCGCCATTTATGCCATTGCACCCTACGAAATATGCCGAGATGTTAAGTGCAAAAATGAAAGAAACTGGTGTGAATGTATGGTTGATTAATACAGGTTGGACTGGAGGTGCTTATGGAGTAGGAAGTAGAATCAAGCTGAAATATACAAGAGCGATGATTACCGCCGCACTCAATGGCGATTTGGATGTGGTCAGCCCACAAACCTATAGAACACACTCAGTATTTGGATTGTTGCAACCAAGAAGTTGTCCAGGTGTTCCAACAGAAGTTTTGAGTTCGAGACAGACTTGGAGCAACGATGAGGCCTACTATAAAACTGCCTACAAATTATCCGAGTCCTTTAGAGAAAACTTTAAAAAGTATGAGGAATATGCAAATGAAGAGATTTTGGCCGGCGCTCCCAATTTGAAAAGCTAATTCAAAATAACTATAAAACGAAAAAACGCGATTTGAGAAAATCGCGTTTTTTTGTTCTATAATTAGAATTCTATTTTCCTTTGTTGGCTTTCTCAATATATTTTTCCAAAGCCATCGTCATTGAGGGTGTATCAGATGTAGGAGCAGGGATATCACAACGCAAACCATGTTCTTCTACTGCTTTGCAGGTCGTACTGCCAAATGCTGCTATTCTGGTTTCATTTTGTTTGAAACCTGGAAAATTATGAAACAACGATTCAATTCCAGATGGACTGAAGAACACTAATATGTCATAATACACATCAGCCAAATCAGATAAGTCACTGATTACAGTCTTATAGAAAACGGCTTCTTTCCATTTAATATTTAAAGCATTAAGTATTTCAGGAACTTCACCTTTCAATTTATCAGTCGTCGGAAGCAAAAAAGATTCGTCCTTATATTTTTTAATCAATGGCGACAAATCCTCAAAACTGCGTTTCCCAACATATATTTTACGTTTTCTATAGACCACATATTTCTGAAGATAGAATGCGACCGCTTCCGATTGGCAAAAATATTTCATTGAATCCGGCACTTTGAAACGCATTTCATCCGCAACCCTGAAATAATGGTCGACCGAATTTCTGCTGGTAAGAATAATGGCGGTATAATGATTCAAATCAACTTTCTGTTGTCTGATATCTTTAGCCGGAACACCTTCTACATGGATAAATGGTCTGAAATCTATTTTTACTTTTTGCTTTTCTTGAAGATCAAAGTAAGGCGAATTTTCTATTTTAGGCTCTGGTTGAGACACTAAAATTGTTTTCACTTTCATACGCAACGAATATTTTTTATGGACGTATGTAATCGCTGTAATCTAATCTCGCTCTTAAGGCGATTCATAAGTAGCGATTTCATAGGTCGAGGGGTAAAATTTTGCTAATCTTTTATAATTAATTTATACAAAATCAGATAAGGTCCAATTTCAAGTGCGCAAAGATACAAAATAAAATAGAATAAGTTATTTAATATCATCTTTTGGTGATTTTTAAACGTGGTTATTAATCCAAGAATATTTACTAGGATTATCAATCCAATGCTAATGAAGAGAAGTAATTTTGACGGCGTGATTGCATATAACAATAAGATATTGATGGGCAAAAGTATAAATCCGCTGAAATTGAGATAACTTGTCTTTTGAAAAAGATATTGATCTATTAATTTATCTATCTCAAACAAGCTTCCTATAAGGCGTTCGAACAGCACTTTAATCAACACTAATGCGGCTACTGCGAAAATAATCTTCAAAAAAGTAAGAATTTCGAACTTTAAGGGTTCAATCAGGGTTGAATATGCCAAAAACCCAAAAATGGATAAGGAGATGATTAAATTTAAAAATACTAGGGTATCAAATCCATCAATGAACTTTTGGTCCCTTGAATAAATTTTTAAGTATTTTGAGTTGCCTAAGACAGTGACGAAATCATTGAAGCGTGCTGGAAACAGTTGCTTGGATAGGGTAATAGCTGCCAAGCCCAAAA
This sequence comes from Flavobacteriales bacterium, assembly GCA_038255205.1. Taxonomy (GTDB): domain Bacteria; phylum Bacteroidota; class Bacteroidia; order Flavobacteriales; family Flavobacteriaceae; genus JBPOFM01. Next base: position 1,254 of record JBBSLN010000208.1, on the reverse strand, counting down.
CAATCAAACCCGTGAACCATTCGTTGTATATAACCTCTCGTAGCATGGTGGCTAAATTATAAAGAAAATTTAAACTCTTTAACGTTTATTTATGCATAATCACATAAAATTTATACTTTAAAAAAACTTACTTTTGTCAACGTACTATGAAGCCTTACAGGCACAGCCAAAATAACTGTACATGCAAGATGCGATTGTCATTATACCTACCTTCAACGAAATTGAGAATATTGAGCTCATTTTAAGAGCTGTGTTTGCTCAAAAAAAAGCGTTTCATATTCTTGTCGTGGATGACAATTCGCCCGATGGCACTGGTCAGAAAGTAAAATCGATGCAAGAGGAGTTCGGTGATCAATTGTTTCTCTTGGAGCGAAAACATAAAACAGGGCTTGGTACTGCTTATATAACTGGGTTTAAGTGGTGTTTGGCAAAAGATTATCACTATATTTTTGAGATGGATGCTGATTTTTCTCATAACCCAAAAGATTTGATAAAACTTTACAACGCGTGCCATGTTAGAGGCGCGGATGTATCAGTTGGCTCACGTTATGTTGATGGCGTTAACGTTGTAAACTGGCCGATGAGTCGTGTACTGATGTCTTATGGAGCCTCGAAATATGTTCGTTTCATAACTAGAATGCCCATATGCGATACCACTGCAGGATTTGTGTGCTACAAAAGAAATGTTTTGGAAGATATTGATTTAAGTACTGTTAAGTTTGTTGGCTATGCGTTTCAAATAGAAATGAAATTTAAGGCTTATTTAAAAAAGTTTAAGATTATTGAAGTCCCTGTCATTTTTACCGACCGGAAAAGGGGTAAATCAAAGTTAAGTGGTGGAATTATTTCAGAAGCCATTTTTGGTGTTTTGAGTATGAAATTTAAAAGTTTGATTGGAAAGGAATAATTTATGCAAGCTAAAAGAACATTAATAAAGAATGCTAAAATCGTGAATGAAGGCCACGTTTTTGAAGGCGATATTCTCATTGAAGGCGATTATATAAAAGAAGTTTCAAATTCTATAAGCGCTAAATCCTCGCAAGACGTGATAATTGATGTAGAAGGGAGTTATGTGTTTCCAGGCGTCATCGATGACCAAGTGCATTTTAGGGAGCCAGGATTAACGCACAAAGCGACTATCGAAACTGAATCTAGGGCGGCAGTGGCTGGCGGAATCACCTCATATATTGAGATGCCCAATACAGTTCCACAAGCAACAACCATCGAAAAACTGGAAGATAAATTTGATATTGC
>JBBSLN010000207.1:0-4923 GCA_038255205.1 Flavobacteriales bacterium | reverse complement strand
TTTTTTACTTTTTTAAATTGTTAAATAATTGTTACACCCCAATGACGATCTACTTTTTCGAAATTGGACAGAATGTTGAAAATATTTTTTTGTCATTTGAGTTTGTTGTTGGTGTCGGTCTAAAATAACAGCTAACGGCCCGCAGCTACAAGAAGTTGGCGATTTTCACCACAAATGTTCATACGAAGAACCAATGTTTGTTGAACCACAAAACTGTCATACGAAGCACTGAACCGCCAATTTTTTGTAGGTGCTGTTAGCGGTTAGTGGTTTTCTTGTCTGCTTATTTCCGTTGGTGTTCTGTCATTCCGCCCATTACCTTTTCCATAATTTTTACTTTGCCCCACCTTGGAACTGTCCGTAATGAGTAAACTAAAAGTTTTGTCAAAAATCCTGGCAAAACGGTTGTCTTACGACCTAATGCTTTTAGGATTGGAGCGCCCACTTGCGAAGGTGTCATTGACATTGACATTTTCATATTGGCTCTTTGGCTAAACCCACTCTCAACTGGTCCGGGTGCTGCTGCCAATACATTCACTCCGTGAGGTTTTAATTCTACAGCTAATCCTTCTGCTAATGTTTGCACATAAGCTTTTGTGGCTGCATAATTTGCCGAGTAAGGTGTCCCTTGAAAAGCTACCATTGAACTCATTAAAATAATGCCACCCCGTTTTTGTTGTACAAATTGTTGGCTGTAATAATGTGTCAATGAAAGTAGGGCTTCGCAGTTTACTTTCAACATATTAATTTCTGAATGTAATGAGCCGTCAATAAAGTTTCCCGAAGTGCCGTAACCTGCTGAAACAACCAATAAACCCACATTTAAACTTTTCGTTGCTTGAATAATTTTGTCAATTCCTTCTGTTTCTGAAACATCGGAAGCGACAATTGTAATTTCAATTTTTGAATTAGATTTTAGTTGCTTTTCAACTTCTTGCAATTTGTCTAAATGTCGTGAATTGAGAACAAGATTTAAACCTGCTTCGGCTAATTGAGTTGCTAATTCAAGTCCAATGCCTGATGATGCACCTGTAACAATTGCCCATTCTCCGTATTTAATTTTGAGCCTATTTTTTTCGCTATTTGATAATTTCATATTGTTCTTGTGTTGATTTGAATAATGGTTTGCCTTTTAAGGCTTGAATTAATGTAAAAACGGCAATTAATAGGTATAAAAAAGAAATGGCAAAGGTGGCTTTTGTATTTTTCAATAAATAAAATGAAAGAATTGGCAATACCTGCAACGCATGCATTCCAATAAAATGAGCAATTCTAGGGTCGCCATATTTGGTACTCCAATTTAAAATGGGTAATCCTTCTCCGCCATCAACACCGCCAATAGTATGTGTAAGCCTTGAACCCATAAGAAAACCCTGGAAAGAAAAAATTACAAAAATGATAATACCTAATCGAATTGCCCATAAATAATAATTAGGTAGTGATGGAAAGTCATTTGCAAAAAATAATATGCCTACATAAGCGGTATAAATAGTTACCAATGACGCTGCTAATGCCATCATTACATATAAAATCGAATAAACTGAAGTGCTTAAATTATAATGCGATAATTGACCTTTGCTTGCTTGAATTGCTATATAAATAATTTCAAAACCTAATAAAACAATAACAGACCAATTGAAAAAATTAATATTAAATGAAGCTAAATAGTAGCAATACCACGCCATTGTCCAAGCATACATGCCAATAGATAAAGCAAACTTGAAAGGCTTGTACCAAGCACTTACATTATACACCTGCGTTGTACTTATTTGTGTTAACAACAAAAAAACAATAGCTAATAACAAATTGGACCAACCAAAATAGTACAATGTTTCATTACGCATTTTTATAGTTTCTAAAAACTGTATCATTTTAGAAGAATAGTTAAGGATAGAATTTTATTGTTTTCTACAATTACTTTTGCATCATCAAAATCAGGCGGTCCAAATTTAATTTTAGCATCTCTTGAAAATCCAATTGGTTCGGTGGGAAACCCAACGAAATTGGATTTAAGCATCTTGTCCTTATCAATATCCTGGAAAACTACAATACCGTAAACTCCGATTGGAACATTTTCAAAGACAATTTTTATTTCATTGGCAGTTACTAGCACTTCCTTTCCTAAAAGTTGTTTGCCTACTTTTGGGAAATTTTCCTGCTGAAATATGCCTACTGAAATTTCACCTCCTTTGGAAGTTTGAATACCCTTGACTACAAGATGCACAGTACCTGTTTGTGCATTGGCAAAAATAGAGGTGGCAAAAAGGAAGAACAATATAATAATTTGTGACATAATTTTTTTATTAAGATTAATTACGTCATAAAGTTAAGACCCATTGAGTCCAAAAAACGATAACAAATGTTTATGCTTTCTAAATCGCAGCTTTTTTTAGTCTGCTTAAATGTATTGGCGTTATTCCTAAATAAGAAGCTATCATATGTTGAGGCACTCGGTTATGTATGTTTGTAAAAACGTCTGCAATGCTATCGTAGCGTTGCTTTGGCGTTCTTATATACATATTTTTAATTCTGTCGTCTTGGTAAATAAAGTAGAACTCGGCAATGAGTCGCCCCATTTTTTGCCCTTCGGCTAAGTTTTTGTAGCCCCATTCTACGGCAGACCGAGGCAAGATTACCACTTGTGTCTCTTCCAAGGTCTGTAAACTATAAAAAGAAGGTTGTTTTTGGATAAAATTAGAATAGTCTGAAATAAACTGATTTTCTAATGCAAAGTGTATGGTGTGTTCTGTGCCTTCGTTGTCGGTGATCAAAACTCTAATAATTCCTTTTTGGATAAAAAATATTTCGTTCGGAATAGCGTTAGGTCGGCTTACGGTTTCTTGTCGTTTAAATGTTTTGGTAATAGTCTGACTAAGGAAGTCGTTTAGTTCGTCTTCCGAAATGTTAATCATCTGTTTCATTACCTGTCTAATTTGTTCCATTTACTTTATTAATGTTGGTCTGTTTCGGGTCGGTCGTACCATTACCGCTAACGTCTTGCTATCACCCATTATAGCTGATATCTACCCGAATATGAATGCTATCAGCTAGTATAAGTGATATTTCTTAATTAAATTTTCCCAACCCCATTCTCCAACACCCCAATTCCCGCAATACTGATCTTGACCTGATCGCCTTCTGCCAAGGTAAAGCCATCGGGCACGATCCCTGTCCCAGTCATCATCAGACAACCAATCGGAAAGGTATTTGCCCGATAGAGCCAATCCGCCAATTCCTGAGGCTTTCGCTTCAACTGAGTCAAGTCAGTTTCTCCACTGGCCGCCAATGCTCCAGCTCGATGGATTTCAAGTTTGATCTTGGTGCTTTCGGGGATTTCATTTTGGATCAAAATACATGGTCCAATTGCCGCACAACCTTCATATACCTTCGCCTGTGGTAAATAGAGTGGATTTTCTCCCTCAATGCTTCGGCTGCTCATATCATTTCCAATGGTAAAGCCCTGAATTTTCCCTTTTGGGGAAATCACTAGAGTCAGCTCTGGTTCGGGCACATCCCACGTAGAGTCTTTCCGGATATTGACGATTCCCCCGGGAACAGAAACCCGCGATACCGTGGCTTTAAAGAATAACTCGGGCCGATCAGCATTGTAAACTTTATCGTAAAAAGTCGCTCCCCCCGAATCTTCGGACTCTTCCATTCGGGCGGTCCGGCTTCGATAGTAGGTCACCCCAGCAGCCCAAACTTCCTGATTCCCCATTGGAGCTAATACGCCTTTTGAAATAAGCCCTTCAGCTTCCTCAAGCGAAATTTCTTTCCAGTTTTTCTGCAACACTTGAAGGTAATCGCTCAGATTTTCCTGAGACAAAAGGTCATCCCAGTTGATTTCTGGGCCTAAATAGGCATTGGTTTCGTAAGACAAAATCGTAGCATCAGGGAGTTTGTAGAGTTTCATAGGTTTTGTGGTTTAAACTGGAAGTTAGCCAAATTCCTTGGAGACGGAAACGGATTTTTCACAACAGAAACTTGATTTGAAACTTTTCGCACCTACATTTGCTTCCAGATCATAAGGGGTGCCTTAACAAAACGGGCTGAGATCATACCCATACTACCTGATCCGGGTAATGCCGGCGAAGGGAAATGAACCAGTAGAATAAATTTTATAAATGAATCCGGAGCGGTACCCTTCGGTGGTTTTAATTTTTATTCTGCAAAGCGGGTAAACAATCACGGAAAACTTCCCTTGAGTTTTCTCATGTTTCACTCAAATTATCCCGAAAGGGAACATTTACCATGAATAAATTTTATATATGCTTGGCAATTTGCCTGGCAAGTTTTACTAGTTGGGCGCAAGAAAGCCTCAGCGGGAAAGTGCTCGATGCGCAAACAAATGAACCGCTCATCGGAGCTTCAGTTTGGACTGCAAAAGTTGGAAGAGGCGCTGTTACTGATCAAGATGGGGAATTCACGATTAGCAAATTACCCGCTCAGATCATAATTATCAAAGTCTCTTATTTGGGTTATGAGTCTGTGGAGCAAGAAATCAAGTTTCCATACGCAGGTGAATTGATCCTTAGACTGAGTTCCAAAGACATCCTCACAGAGGAATTTATTGTCTCGGCTACTCGAGCTTCTGAGACCACGCCAACTACCTTCACCACAGTGACAAAGGAAGAAATTGCCAAGCGAAATCTCGGTCAGGATATTCCTATTTTACTGAATTTTACCCCATCCGTAGTTTCATTTTCGGATGCTGGCGCAGGAGTGGGCTACACAGGATTACGAATTCGGGGAACTGACCAGACCCGAATCAATGCCACCGTAAATGGAATCCCACTCAATGATGCGGAGTCACACGGCGTCTTCTGGGTAAATATGCCTGACTTTGCCTCCTCAGTCGAAAATGTCCAAATCCAGCGTGGCGTCGGCACCTCGACCAATGGTGCAGCAACCTTTGGCGCAAGT